>NZ_JBRREC010000081.1:0-24171 GCF_056760015.1 Stenotrophomonas sp. STEN029
CGGCCCCCCCGGCCAGCCCGGCTTGGCTCAACCCCCCACAATGTCGGCGGGGGCAGTGCCGTTTGGCTCGGCGGCTTACGCCGCTCCTACAGACACCTGCCAGACCATTGGGAACCGCCGCACTGGCGGTCCCCAACCCGACTCCAAGGCCTCAAAGCCTGTTCATCGCCTCGACCAGATCCGGCGGCAGCGGCGCATTCAATACATAAGGTGTCTTGCCGCCGTCCAGCGCAAACTCCAGCGAGGCCGCGTGCAGGAACAGCCGTTTCAGGCCGATCTGCTCACGAAAGCGCTTGTTGACTGCAGGATCGCCGTACTTGTCGTCACCAGCCACCGGATGACCGATGTGCTGGGCATGCACACGGATCTGGTGGGTGCGGCCGGTCTCGATCCGGACTTCGCAATAGGACTGCCCGCCGCGACGCTCCAACACCTTGAAATGACTCAGCGAGGGCTTGCCGATCGCATTCACCTGGACATGGCGCTCGCCACCCTGGCGAAGGCCGACATGCAGCGGTGCGTCCACGCTCATCACGCCATCTGGCATGCGCCCGGCCAGCAAGGTCAGGTAACGCTTCTGGATGCCGCCGTGGTCTTCACGCAGCAAGGCCTGCAGCTCGACCAGGGCCGAACGCTTCTTGGCCAGGATCAGCAGGCCGGAAGTGTCCCGGTCCAACCGATGTACCAGTTCCAGGTTCATGTTCGGTCGTAGCGCGCGCATGGTCTCGATCGCACCGTGACTGATACCGCTGCCACCGTGACTGGCCACCCCGGTCGGCTTGTTGATCACCAGCAGCTTGGCGTCCTCGAAGACAATGGCCTCTTCCATACGCTGCAGGAAGCTGCTCGGCGGCGGCGCCTTGTCTCCCAGTTCATTGAGATTAACCGGCGGAATGCGCACCTCTTCACCGCCGTCCAGCTTACGGTCGGCCTTGGCACGGCCGCCGTTCACACGGACCTGGCCACTGCGGACCAATTTATAGACCAGGCTGCGCGGCGCGCCCTTCAGCTGACCCAACAAAAAGTTGTCCAGCCGCTGTCCTGCCCTGTCTTCGGGCACTTTGATCATGCGCACGCTGCTCTTGGCGGCAGGCTGTGCTTGGGGCTTGTCGGAATCAGTCATCGGCCTATTTATTCTGCTACACTCGGGGGGCGATATAAGGGTTTGATTTCGTTGGAAGTTGGTCAGGGCCAGAAGCCCCGCTCCCTACGGATCCGGCACAGTGCGCGGCCACCGCCCCCGGGGCGGCCATGTTAGCGGCTCGTCGGCGTTCCCGGCCATCGCCGGATGCCAAAAAGCATCCGAGCTGGATGAAACCCATGTCCCGCGCGACGCCATCGGCCACGGCCGCGGGCGGCCGCCGGCCCTGAAACACCTAAAACAAGAAAGAAGCGCTCCCGCGGCCTGCCGTGGTGTCGTAGCGCTGGAAACCCAAGCCGCCCTGCCCGCGCCTGCGCGAATGGGCGGCGAACCGTGTCCAGAGGCGAAACCCCATGGCGTTCCGCGCGGTAGCAGCGCGCGAGGAACGCACAATGAAGCGAATGCTGATCAATGCCACGCAGGCTGAAGAACTGCGCGTGGCCATCGTCGACGGGCAAAACCTGTACGACATCGACATCGAACAGCCGTCGAAGGAACAGAAGAAGTCCAACATCTACAAGGGCCGCATCACGCGCCTGGAGCCGTCGCTCGAGGCTGCCTTTGTCGAGTACGGCGGTGACCGCCACGGCTTCCTGCCGCTGAAGGAAATCTCCCGCGATTACTTCCAGGCCGGCGTGGACCACCACAAGGCCAGCATCAAGGAACTCCTGCGCGAAGGCCAGGAAATCGTCGTGCAGGTCGACAAGGAAGAGCGTGGCAACAAGGGCGCCGCCCTGACCACCTTCATCTCCCTGGCCGGCCGTTACATGGTGCTGATGCCCAACTCCCCCTCTGCCGGCGGCGTGTCCCGTCGCATCGAGGGCGAAGACCGCGCCGCACTGAAGGAAGCGCTGGACAAGCTGAACATCCCCGACGACATGGGGGTGATCATCCGCACCGCCGGCGTCGGCCGCGATGCCGAAGAGCTGCAGTGGGACCTGGACTACCTGTTGCAGGTCTGGCGCTCGATCGCCGAGGCAGCACTGACCAAGCCGGCCCCGTTCCTGATCTACCAGGAATCGCGCCTGATCGTGCGCGCCCTGCGCGACTACCTGCGCTCGGACGTCGGTGAGATCCTGGTCGACACCGAGGAACTGTACGAGACCGCACGCGACTTCATGCAGCAGGTGATGCCGCAGACCCTGCGCAAGCTCAAGCATTACAAAGACGACATCCCGCTGTTCAACCGCTTCCAGATCGAATCGCAGATCGAGGCGATCTACGAGCGCAACGTGCGCCTGCCGTCCGGCGGCTCGATCGTGGTTGACCAGACCGAAGCGCTGACCGCGGTCGACGTGAACTCGGCCCGCTCGACCAAGGGTAGCGACATCGAAGACACCGCCTTCCAGACCAACCTGGAAGCGGCCGAAGAAGTCGCCCGCCAGCTGCGCCTGCGCGACCTGGGCGGCCTGGTGGTCATCGATTTCATCGACATGTCCTCCAGCAAGCACCAGCGCGAAGTCGAAAACCGCCTGCAGAATGCGCTGAAGTACGACCGTGCCCGCGTCCAGCTGGGCCGCATCTCGCGCTTCGGCCTGATGGAAATGAGCCGCCAGCGCCTGCGTCCGAGCCTGGGTGAGTCCAGCCAGATCGTCTGCCCGCGTTGTGACGGCCAGGGCCGCATGCGCAGCATCGAGTCGCTGTCGCTGTCCATCATCCGCGTTGCCGAAGAGCACGCGATGAAGGAGAACACCGGACAGGTGCTGGTCCAGGCCCCGGTCGAAATCGCCAACTACCTGCTCAACGAGAAGCGCAGCGCCCTGCGTGAAATCGAGCAGCGCCATGACGCCCCCATCGTCATCGTTGCCGACGAGCAGCTGCACACCCCGCATTACGAAGTCACGCGTCTGCGCGACAACGAGCTGGGCGAAGAGTCGAGCAAGCCCAGCTACCAGCGTGGCACCCCGCGCAAGCTGCCGGTGCACGCACTGACCAAGGCACAGTTGAACATCCCGGCGCCGGCCGTGACCCACGTCAAGCACAGCCAGCCTGCGCCGATCCGTGAAGTCGTCGAGGCCGCTCCGGCCCCGGCACCGGTTGCCGCACCTGTCGCGCCCGCCGCTGGCGGCGTGATGGGCTGGCTGAAGCGCGTATTCGGTGGCGAGCCGGCTCCGGCCGCACAGCCGGCCCAGCCGCAGCGCCAGGACAACGGCCGCAACAACCGCAACGAGCGCGGCAACCAGCGTCGTGATGGCCGTAACGGCCAGCAGGGTCGCGGTGGCAACGGCAATGCCAATGCGGGCGGCAACGCCAACGGCAATCGTCGTGACGAGCAGCGCCGCGAAGACCGCCGCCAGAACGCTGACAAGCCGCAGCAACAGGGCCAGCAGCAGGCGCAGAACAACACCCAGCAGCCCAAGCAGCGCAATGAACAGCAGCGCGGTGATCAGGCCCAGCAGCAGCCCAAGCAGCAGCGCAACAACGAGCAGCAGCAGGCCAAACAGCCCAAGCAGCCGAAGCAGCCCAAGCCGCAGCAGGACACCGACAAGCAGGTCCAGCAACAGAACGCGCAGGCTGAGAAGCCCGCACGCCAGCAGCAGCCACAGCAGGAAGCCGCTCGCGCAGCTGCACCGGCCGTCGCAGCACCGGTCGTTGCCGCAGCAGCAATTGTGGCCAACGATGCCGTTGCCAACACCGATGCCGTGGTGAAGGAAAACACCATTGCTGCCGAGATCGCCAAGCCGGCGGTCGTCTCCGAGGAGCAGCCGGCAGCGGCTGTGGTCGTCGACGAGAACGGCAACCCGGTTGCAGCAACCGAAGACGGTGCCGGCGAAGCCGGTGGTCGTCGTCGTCGCGGTCGCCGCGGCGGTCGTCGTCGCCGTCGTGGCAACGGTGAAGGTGCCGCCGGCGGTGAAAGCCTGGGCAGTGATGAGGATGCTCTGGACGCCTTTGATGACGCCGATGGCGAAGTCAATGAAGCGTCGGCCAAACCCGCCAGCAGCCAGCCCGAGTTCGAGTTCGATGACGAGCCCGCAACCCCGGCCGCACCAGTGTCCGCTCCGGTAGCAGCAGCCAAGCCGGTTGCTGCGGCGCCCGCGCAGGCTGCCGCAGCTGTTGTTGCCGCAGCACCTGCCGCTACTGTCGAAGTAGCTGCGTCGGCACCGGCTGCTGAAGCCGTTGTCGCAGCAAGCGCACCCGCCCCGGTCGCACCCGTCGAAGTAGCGGCTGCCGCCGAGCCGGTGGTCGTCAAGGCCGAGCAGGCGATCAGCACTCCGGTGGAAACCGCCGCTGAAGCAGTCGTCGCCGCACCGGTGGTCGCCAGCGTGGAAGCGCCTGTGGCTGCCCCGGCAGTTGTCAGCGCACCGGCAGAAGTCGCCGCTGCGCCGGTCGCCGCTGCTGAACCAGTCAACGCCGCACCAGCTCCGGTCAGCATCCCGCAGCCGGAACCGGCCGCGGTGGTGGTTGCACAGCCTGCAGCACCGGAAAACGGGCAGCTGTTCGCCCAGGCCCCGGCTGTTGAAGAAACGGCTGAAAAGCCGGCCGTTGAAACTGCAGCACCAGCCGCCGCAGCCGCACCGACGCCTGTCGTTGTCGTTCCTGCCGTAGACGCGGAAAGCCTCGCAGTCGAAGCGAATGCCGAGGCCGAGAAGCAGGAAGACGATCAGCCGCGCAGCGTCTGATCCGAACAAGCAGCTTGAAAGCAGAAAGCGGCCTCAGGGCCGCTTTCTGCATTTCTGGGCCACGCATCACAGCGGCGAAGGTTCCCCTTATAGAAGCGGCGTGAGCCGCGAAACAAGAAGATCATCAGATGGCATAGGCCTTTGGTGCTTCAGCAACGACAGCTTCGCGGCTTACGCCGCTCCTACAACACCAAGGTCGGCATCTGTTTTTTTTGTAGGAGCGGCGTGAGCCGCGAAGCACATAGATCATCAGGCGGCATAAGGCTTGGGGACTTCAGTAGTGCCAGCTTCGCGGCTCACACTGCTCCCACAAACAGACGATCGCCAAGCCATTGCCTGCAAGGTCGAGTCGCATGTGACCATTGTGCGCTCAAACAAAAGGAGCACAGCGTTGTCGCTGTGCTCCTTTTGATTCGACTGTAGTTGACGGGCGCTGCCCTGCAGAACGGCGACTGCGAGAAACCCACCAGGCTCAAATCGCCTTGGTGGGATCACCAACGCCATACTGCGCGGCGAGTCTGGCCAGGGCGATGTTGTCCTGCACCCCCAGCTTCTGGAACAAACGCGCCTTGTGGGTGTTCAC
This sequence comes from Stenotrophomonas sp. STEN029, assembly GCF_056760015.1. Classification (NCBI taxonomy): domain Bacteria; kingdom Pseudomonadati; phylum Pseudomonadota; class Gammaproteobacteria; order Lysobacterales; family Lysobacteraceae; genus Stenotrophomonas; species Stenotrophomonas sp. STEN029. Next base: position 5,345 of record NZ_JBRREC010000081.1, read on the forward strand.
GGTCTTGGCGCTGAGGCTCAGGCGACGGGCGATCTCTTCCTGACGGTGGCCCTGGATCAACAGCAAGGCCACTTCCAACTCGCGCGGCGAGAGCAGGTCGAACGGCGATTCGCCGCCTTCCAGATTGGACAGCGCCGGATTCTGCGCAATGCTGGTGGCCAGGTAACGCTTGCCGATGGCAACGTCATGCACAGCACGAATCAGATCTTTCGAATCCCCGCCCTTGCCCACATAACCGGAAGCACCTGCTTCCAGCAAACGCTTGGGCATCGGCCCATCTTCCAGCACGGAGACGATGATGACCTTGGTGCCGTGATCGCCCTTGACGATGCGCTCGGTGATCTCCAGCCCACTGAGGCCCGGCAGATGCAGGTCACACAGGACCACGTCCGGCTTCAGCCGGCGGATCAGCGGCAGCGCGACGTCACCGCTATCCGCTTCACCGACGACTTCTATATCGGTTTGCCCCGAAAGAATCATCCGAATGCCCGTGCGCACTAGCGCGTGGTCATCGATAAGAAAAACGCTGATGGTCATGAAGGATTCCTCGCGGCGAGGTGACAGTTGAGGCCTTGGGCGCGGCAAAATCCGAGCATGCGAGGCGACGGCCCTCCCCCGTCCCTCATGGCAAGGCCATGTGTATTATCAAGCAGAAGTGGCCCAACTGGGCTCTATCGGACACCCGCTCGCAGGAAATGTATCTGTAGTTTTGAGCATCAGGATGATGCGGTTTATGTGCCTGCGGCTGGCGAGCTCACTATGCCGTCGCAGCCAATACTGTATCCATCAGGTCAATTCGTCCAATGACTTAGGACTTCCCTTACCTTTTGGACACTACCAATTGCAGTGCACGTCAGGGCGCTGGCAAGGACCAGCGTCGACGGAACATCACCATGTACACGCCTGTTACCCAGATCGTTGCGGCACACCAGCCGCCAAGGATGTCCGAGGGGTAATGCACCCCCAGGTAGACCCGTGACAGGCCAACCGAGACGACAAAACCGCTGACCAGCGCCACCACCGGCCAACGCCAGCGCGTGCGCCAGGTCAGAAACACGAGGGTCAGGGCCAACGTCATCGAGCCCATCGCGTGCCCACTGGGGAAACTGAACGTGCTTTCCGGCGCAATCGATTCCCACAGGCTCGGACGCTCGCGCTGGAATATCTGCTTGCTCCCCAGGTTCAACAGCGCCGAGCCAATGAATGCCGTCGCTGCGAACGCAGCCTTGCGCCAGCGCCGCCAGAGCAGCAACACCGCCACAATCACGATATCCAAGGGGATGACGCCCCACTGATAGCCAAGCTTGGACATCAGCACGAAGAAGCCGTTCAGGCCAGGCGAGGCGATGGCATGCATGCGCAGCAGCAGGGCTGCGTCGAAGTGGAAGGCCTCGGCTTCGTGGATCTCATCGGCCAGGGCCACGAAGCCCGCCAGCGGCAGCAGCACGCCAATGAACAACACCACCAGCCGCCACGCATTGTGGGCGAGCCAGCGGCGCAGGCCGGCAGCTTCGCTCCGGGAATCAACCGGAGCTTCGGGCATACCGGGTCTCGACATAGTCATCGATCAGCGCGACGAACTCATGGGCGATGTTCTCACCACGCAGGGTGATCTTCTTTTCGCCGTCGACGAACACCGGCGCAGCCGGGGTTTCGCCGGTACCCGGCAGCGAAATGCCGATGTTGGCGTGACGCGACTCGCCGGGGCCATTGACGATGCAGCCCATCACCGCAAGCGTCATGTTCTCCGCACCGGGATGGCTGACACGCCACACCGGCATCTTTTCACGCACATGGTTCTGCACCACCTTGGCCAGCTCCTGGAAAAACTCGGAGGTGGTACGGCCGCAGCCCGGGCAGGCGGTGACCAGCGGCGTGAAAGCGCGCTGACCGGTGGTCTGCAGCAACTCCTGGGCAACGATGACTTCCTGCGTGCGCGACTGGCCCGGCTCGGGCGTCAACGAGATGCGGATGGTGTCGCCGATACCTTCCTGCATCAGCACCGCCAGCGCCGCCGACGAAGCGACGATGCCCTTGCTGCCGATGCCAGCCTCGGTCAGGCCCAGGTGCAGGGCAAAGTCCGAACGCTGCGCCAGATCACGGTACACGGCGATGAGTTCCTGCACGCCACTGACCTTGGCCGACAGCACGATGCGATCACGCGGCAGGCCCAGTTCAACCGCAGTCTCGGCCGAATCCAGCGCCGAGCGGATCAAGGCCTCGCGCAGCACGCGACCGGCGTCCCAAGGTTGCGCACGCTGGCTGTTCTCGTCCATCAGTTTGGCGGCAAGCGCCTGGTCCAACGAGCCCCAGTTGGCGCCGATGCGCACCGGCTTGTTGTACTTGATGGCGAATTCGATCAGCTGCGCGAACTGGGTGTCCTTCTTCTTGCCGAAGCCGACGTTACCCGGATTGATGCGGTACTTGGCCAGTGCCTCGGCGCAGGCCGGTTCGCCGGTCAGCAGTTGATGACCGTTGTAATGGAAGTCGCCGATCAGCGGCACATCGATGCCCATCATCGCCAGCTTCTCGACGATGCGCGGAATGGCCGCGGCCGATTCGGGATTGTTGACGGTCAGTCTCACCATCTCCGAACCCGCGCGCCAGAGTTCGGCCACCTGCTTGACGCTGGCAGCCACATCGGCGGTATCGGTATTGGTCATCGACTGCACGACCACGGGATTGCCTCCGCCCACCTTGACGCCGCCGATGGCGACGGACTGGGTGATGCGGCGGGGCCACGCGGTAGCGTCGGTGGGCGGTGTTGGGCGGGTCACGGCGTCATGCATGGCCCATTTTAGCGCGCCAGCCACCCGTGCGGCATGAACCTTGGATTGCATGGCAGCCACCGCGACAGCATACGATTGCAGCATGGGAACCCGAGATACCTCTTTTCTACGCACCTTGTGCAGCCTGCGCTGGCTGGCCACTGCCGGTCAGGCAGCCACCATCCTTGTAGCCACCTGGCTGCTGGGGCTGGAACTGCCGCAGGAGCCGTTGTGGGCCGGCGTCGCCGTGCTGGCCTTGTTCAACCTGTACGTGCAGCTGCGCGTGCATGACACCGACCCGGCACCGGTTACCGCCTTCGGCCATATCCTGGTCGACGTCACGGTGCTGACCTGGATGGTGGGTTGGAGCGGCGGCATCGCCAACCCGTTCGGCTCGCTGTTCCTGATCCTGATCGCGCTGGCCGCGCTTGCCCTGCCGCTACGCTGGACCCATGCCGTCGCCGCTGCCTGCGTGGCCGGCTACGCGCTGAGCGCCGTGTTCGGGCTGCCGTTGAAGGGCGGCTACTTCGACACGATGAGCCTGCACCTGTGGGGCGCGGCGGCCAACTTCCTGCTGTCCAGCGTGGTGGTGCTGGTGTTCTCGACCCGCCTGGCGGCTGCGCTGCGCGAGCGTGAGAACCAGCTGGCGATGCTGCGCGAACGCTTCGTCCGCAATGAAGGCATTGTTGCCCTGGCCACACATGCCGCCTCTGTCGCACATGAACTCAACACGCCATTGGCGACCATGACCCTGCTTACCGACGACATCGTCGAGCAGGGCGCCGCCACCCCGGAAATGCGCGATGACCTGGAGACCCTGCGCGAGCTGCTGGTGCAGTGCCGGGAAAAGGTGCTGGCGCTGGCCGCCCCCGCCCAAGGCGCAGGCAGCCGCGCACCGGTATCCATCGCCAGCGTGCTGGAGCAATGGCGACTGGTGCGCCCGACCATCCAGTTGCGACGCAACCCCGATGCGCCACTGCAGCTGAAGCTGGACCCCGGCATCGGTCATCTGCTGCAGGTATTGCTGAACAATGCCGCAGACGCGGGCGAGCATGCAGGTCGTGCACAGATCGACCTGGATATCCGCATCCATGAGGGCCAGCTTTACGGCGAGGTCCGCGATTACGGGCCCGGCTTCAACGCCAATGACGCTGCCCTGCCCGGCACCTTGTTCAACAGCGGCAAAAGCAATGGCATGGGTGTCGGCCTGGCACTGTCGCATGCCACCATTGAGCGTCTGCACGGCGAACTGTGGATGCGCCCGGCCGAAGGCCAGGGTGCACGCGTCGGCTTTCGCCTGCCGTTGAACAACATCGAGGTAAGTCCATGAATGCTGCTGCCACCCACGGCCTGCTGGTCGATGACGACCCGCTCTACCTGCGCACCCTGCAGCGCACCCTGGCCCGTCGTGGCATCGAAGCCATCACCGCCACCGACATCTCCAGCGCCCTGCAGCTGGCCACGCAGACACCGCCAGCATTCGCGCTGATCGACCTGAAGCTGGGCAGCGAGTCCGGCTTGAATCTGATCCAGCCGCTGCGCGAGTTGCGCCAAGACATGCGCATCCTGCTGGTTACCGGCTATGCCTCCATCGCCACCGCGGTGGAAGCGATCAAGCTGGGCGCGGATGATTACCTGCCAAAGCCGGCGACGGTGCAGATGATCCTGCGCGCGCTTGGCGAGGAGGACGAGGCCGGCGAGGAGCCGGAGGATATTGAACCGCCGGATGCGATGACGCCGATCAGCCGCCTGCAGTGGGAGCACATCCAGCAGGCGCTGCATGAGACGGGCGGCAATGTGTCCGCAGCGGCGCGCTTACTTGGCATGCATCGTCGCTCACTGCAGCGCAAGCTGACCAAGCGACCAAGCCCGGAGCGGGACCCGAACCGCTGACCCTGCTTCCTGTAGTGCCGAGCCATGCTCGGCAGGGGCCTTCACCCGTAGCGCGAAGGGCTTACCCCTCCCCAACCCTCCCCTTGCCTACGGCAAAGGGAGGGGGCAAAGCAAAAGCCGCGCATCTCTGCGCGGCTTTCTTGTTGCAAACAACAGTCTGTTATCAGCGCAAGCGCGCCAACAGCTCCCGGGTCATCGGGTCGGCGATTTCCACCACCTCGCCCTGCAACGCCGGCAACAACTGGCTGGCCAGCTGCTTGCCCAGTTCAACACCAAACTGGTCGAAGGCATTGATGTCCCAGACCAGCGATTGCACGTACACCGCATGTTCGTACATGGCGATCAGCGCGCCCAGCGACTGCGGAGTCAGTGCATCCAGCAGGATCATCGTGCTCGGGCGACCGCCCGGATACTGGCGGTGCGGGTCTTCGCTGTCCTGACCGTTGGCCAGCGCTTCGGTCTGCGCCAGCAGGTTGGCCAGCAAGGCCTGATGGTTGATTTCATAGGGATCGTCATTGTGCACGCAGCCGATGAAATCGGCCGGCACGATGCTGGTGCCCTGGTGCAGCGCCTGGAAGAAGCTGTGCTGCACGTCGGTACCTGCGCCACCCCACCACACGGACACGGTGTCGCCATCGACCGGGCTGCCGTCGCGTTTGACCCGCTTGCCCAGGCTCTCCATCACCAGCTGCTGCAGGTAGGCCGGCAACAAAGCCATGCGCTGGTCATAGGTCATCACCGCATGCGTGGCATAACCCAGCACATTGCGATTCCAGATATCGGTCAGCGCATGCAGCACCGGCAGGTTGCTTGCCAACGGCGCACTGGCCGCGTGCGCATCCATCTGCGCCGCGCCTTCCAGCAACTGCCCGAAGCGTTCGAAACCGATTGCCAGGGCAATCGGGAAGCCCACCGCTGACCACAGCGAGTAACGACCGCCCACCCAGTCCCACATCGGCAGCACGCGCTCGGCGGCAATGTCGAAGGCCTTGGCGGCGCGCTCGGGGTTGGCACTGACGGCGTACAGACGCTCGCTGCCGCCCAGCCAGTCGCAGAGGATGCGGCCGTTGAGCAGGGTTTCCTGGGTACCGAAGGTCTTGGAGATCAGGATGCCGGCGGTGGTCGCCGGGTCCAGCGTCGCCAGGGTGCGCTGCATTGCCGCGCCGTCGACATTGGAAACGAAATGCACGCGGAAACGCGCGCCAGACGCCGGACGCAGCGCGTCGGCAACCAGGCGCGGGCCCAGATCCGAACCGCCGATGCCGACACTGACGATATCGGTAACGTTGCTGGCTTCCAGCGCCTTGATCAAGCCGCCCATCTGCGCCTGCACCGCCACCGCTTCAGCGCGCGCAGCCACTGCAACCGGCGCATCGCTGGCGTCGCCGCGCAGCGCGCTGTGCAGCACCGCGCGATCTTCAGTGTGGTTGATCTTCTGGCCAGCGAACAGGCGCTGGAAACCGCCGGCGACATCGCGCGCGGCGGCCAGTTCCAACAAGGCATCCAAGGCCGCGCGGTCGTATTTCTGCCGCGCGAAGTTCACATACAACGGACCGACTTTCAGCGCCAGGCGCTGCACCCGGTCAGGCTCTGCAGCCATCAGCGAGGGAATGCCGGTGCCCTGCAGACGCTGGGCGTGGGCGTGCAATACGTCGAATCCGTTGTTGGTGATCATGCGGCCTGTGTGGGGATGCTGTCGTTGGTGTGGGAAATGCGGTTGTCGCCGTCAACGTAGACCAGCTTGGGCTTGAACGTGCTGGCTTCTTCTTCGCTCATGCCGGCGAAGGCGGCGATGATGATGATGTCGCCCACCTGCACGTGGCGCGCTGCGCCGCCGTTGAGTGAGATCACGCCGCTGCCGGCTTCCGCGCGCAGGGCGTAGGTGGTGAAACGGGCACCGTTGGTCACGTCCCAGATGTGCACCTGTTCGAACTCGCGGATGCCGGTGGCCTGCAGCAGGTTGTCGTCGATCGCGATGGAGCCTTCGTAGTTCAGCTCCGAATGGGTGACGGTGGCGCGGTGAATCTTGGTCTTGAGCAGGGAGAGTTGCATGACAATGCCGAAACTGCGTGAGAAAGGGCGCAGTCTAGCACCGGCGCGCGCCCTTGCCCGCACCGCAACATGACCTTTCCCATGGCGTTTGCCCGGATACAGCAATGGCGCCACAAGGGCGCCATTGGCTGTCATTCAGGAGTCTACCGGCGGACAGCTCAAGTCCGCCGGGTGCCCTGTTCAGAACTCGATATTGTCGATCAGGCGGGTCGTGCCCAGCTTGGCCGCCACCAGCGCCACGCGAGCACCTTCATGGCTGGCACCCGGCTCGCTCAGGTCGGGCATGCGAACCACCGCGTAATCCACCAGGTAGCCGGCAGCCTGAAGCTGTGCTGCGGCCTGCTGCTCCACCACGGCACGCTCGGCGCCGCCCAGGTAGGCATCGCGCGCGGCCAGCAGCACCTTGCGGATCACCGTGGCCTGCGGCCGGACATCGGGCGTCAGGTACTGGTTGCGCGAGCTCATCGCCAGGCCATCGGCCTCGCGCACGATCTCGCCACCGACGATCTGGATCGGGAACGCCAGGTCCACCACCATCTGCTGGATCACCGCCAGCTGCTGGTAGTCCTTGCGCCCGAATGCCGCCACATCCGGCTGCACCTGGTTGAACAGGCGGCTGACCACCGTGCACACGCCGTCGAAGTGGCCCGGACGATGCGCACCTTCCAGCAGCGAGCTCACGCCCGGCACATGGACCTTGGCAGCCAGGTCCACGCCAAACGGGTACATGGACTCGACCGTGGGCAGCCAGAGCACGTCACAGCCAGCCTGCTCCAGGCCACTGGTGTCGGCCTCGGGCGTGCGCGGGTAGCGGGTGAAATCCTCGTTCGGGCCGAACTGGGTCGGGTTGACGAAGACGCTGGAGACCACCCGGTCAGCGTGCTCACGCGCCAGCTTCACCAACGAGTAGTGGCCAGCGTGCAGATTGCCCATGGTCGGCACCAGCGCAACGCGCAGGCCCTCGCGCTTCCAGCCGCTGACAATGGCACGCAGCCGGGAAAGTTCGGTAACGGTTTCGATCATGATGCGTAAGCGTGTTCTGCGTCGGGGAAGATGCCAGCGCGCACGGCGTCGGCATAGGCACGGACCGCACCGGCCACCGAGCCGCCTTCGGCAAGGAAATCCTTGACGAACTTGGGACGCCGGTGACCACTGTCCAGGCCAAGGAAATCATGCAGCACCAGCACCTGTCCGTCGCAATCCGGACCGGCACCAATACCGATGGTGGGAATCGTGATTTCGGCGGTGACGCGGCCAGCAATCGGGGTCGGCACACACTCAAGCACCAGCAGGCTGGCACCGGCCTCGGCCACGGCCTTGGCATCGTCCAGCAACTGCCTGGCAGCATCGCCACGGCCCTGCACGCGGTAACCGCCCAGGCGCAGAACCGACTGCGGGGTCAGGCCCAGGTGCGAACAGACCGGGATTTCGCGCTCGACCAGATGACGGATAATGTCCAGCTTGAAGCCAGCACCTTCGATCTTGACCATCTCCGCGCCGGCCTGCAGCAGCTTGAGCGAGGCATCCAGCGCGCGCTCGGCGGTGGCATCGGCGCCAAACGGCAGATCCGAGACCAGCAGCGCGCGCTCCAGCACGCCAGCTACCGCACGGGTGTGATAGACCATGTCGTCAACCGTGACCGGCAGCGTCGAATCATGCCCCTGCACCACCATGCCCAGCGAATCACCGATCAGGATCAGGTCCACGCCGTTGGCGTCGAAGGCACGGGCAAAGCCGGCGTCGTAAGCGGTCAACATGACCAGCTTCTGGCCATTGCGCTTGGCCTCGGCCAATGCTGGGACGGTCCAGGGCTTGCTATCTGCGTGTGTGCTCATGTGGTCATAACGGTGGCGTATGAGCCGACCATTATCCCCCTATCGGGTCGATACCGCAGGTATTGATGCCTACCAATACGTCCCGCACTGTTCCATGGCCCGGAATCAGGGCATCTGGCGCCACCTCGGCCAAGGGCAGCAAGGCGAAGCCGCGCTGGTGCAGGAAGGGATGCGGCACCTGCAGCTGCGGCAGGTCGATCACCTGCTCGCCGTATAGCAGCAGGTCCAGGTCCAGCAGCCGCGGCCCCCAATGCTGGCCCGGCTCGCGCACTCGCCCGAACTGCTGCTCGATCGCCAGCAGCTGCTCCAGCAGCTGCGGCGCCGGCAGATCGGTCTGCAGCGCAACGGCGGCATTGATGAAATCCGGCTGCGCCTCGTTGCCCCAGGCCGGTGTGCGATACAGGCGCGAGCTGGCCAGCAGCTGCACACCCGGCAGCTGCGCCAGCACATCGATCGCCGAACGCAGGGTGGCAGGCGCGTCCCCAAGGTTCGCGCCCAGCCCGATACACGCTACAACCATTGCTGCTTACTCGCCGGCGGTCGCGCTGCCACCGCCGCTACGGCGACGACGGCGACGACGACGCGGCGCCGTGCCCTCCTCCGCCTCGCCATCGGTATGCACTGAATCCAGCCCGGCACCCGCTGCGTGCCCGGCCTCGGCCTGGGCCTCGCGCCAGAACGCGATGTCTTCCTGGTGCTCGCTGGAAGCAGCCTGACGCAGGGCCAGGAAATCAAACGCAGCGCGGAAGCGCGGATGGCTCAAGGTGCGCAGCACGCGCTTGCGCTGACGGGTACTGAAACGCGACTGCAGCAGCCAGATTTCCTGCATCGGCAGCGAGAAGCGGCGCGGCAGGGCAATCGTGCTCAGCTGATGCAGGGTCACCCGGTCGGCGGCACGGCGTTGCGCCTCTTCTGGCGCCAGACCCTGCTTCTGCAGGCCGATCAGCGCGCGGCAGAAGGCAGGCCACAGCAGCAGCGCGAACAGGAAGGCCGGCGACACCGGCTCCTCGTTGGCGACCCGTTCGTCGGTATTGCGCAGGCCTTCGATCAAGATGCGGCGCAAGGCGCCAGTGCGGTTGCTCTTCAGCGCCGCAGCGCTTTCCGGGAACAGCACGGCCAGCAGGCCGTAGCGCTCCAGGCCTTCAAAGCTGGCCACGCCATGCCCGGACAGGAACAGCTTGAGCACTTCTTCGAACAGACGGGCCGGCGCGGCCTCGCCCAGCAATGACGCCAGGCGCGGAATCGGCTCGGCGGTAGCTGCTTCGATCTCGAAGTTGAGCTTGGCCGCCAGCCGCACCGCGCGCAGCATGCGCACCGGGTCTTCACGGTAGCGCTGCTCCGGATCGCCGATCAGCTTCATCCGGCGCTCCAGCACATCTTCAAAGCCGCCGGTGTAGTCACGCACCGAGAAATCCTCGATGGCGTAATACAGCGCGTTGCAGGTGAAGTCGCGGCGGACCGCATCGTCCTCGATGGTGCCGTAGACGTTGTCACGGACCAGCATGCCGTTCTCGACCTCGCGGTCGCCGCTGCCGTCATCGCTGTTAGCGCGGAACGTGGCTACTTCGATGATCTCGCGGCCGAACACCACATGCGCAAGGCGGAAGCGGCGGCCGATCAGGCGGCAATTGCGGAACAGCTGCTTGACCTGCTCCGGGGTGGCATCGGTGGCCACGTCGAAATCCTTGGGGCGTCCACCTACCAGCAGGTCGCGCACCGCGCCACCAACAAGATAGGCGCCGAAGCCGGATTCGCGCAGACGGTAGAGCACCCGCAGCGCATTGGGACTGATATCCCGGCGCGAGATGGTGTGCTGGTCGCGCGGGATCACGCGGACGGTGAACGGCGTTGTAACTATGGAATTGATGTTGGCGCTTCCAGTTGGGTTTACGGGATTGCCGAGCGGCAACCAGATGCATATACTAACGCGCTCGCCAGACGCGACCAAACGCTCCCTTCGTCTAGTGGTTAGGACGTGGCCCTCTCAAGGCTAAAACAGGGGTTCGAGTCCCCTAGGGAGCGCCAACTCCGTCTGCGAATGCAAAAGCCCCGCCCTGCGGGGTTTTTTGCTTTTTACACCTGCCAGCGCCCCAGGGCATTGGCTCCGGCACGTTTCCTTGCGCCTGCAGCCCTGGCCAATGAGAATGCCCCCGCCCAGCCCCTGCATCCTGATCTAGAATTGCAGGGTTCAAAGCCGGACCCCACCATGCCTTTTGTCGTTACCGAAAACTGCATCAAGTGCAAACACACCGATTGCGTCGAAGTCTGCCCCGTGGATTGCTTCCACGAAGGCCCCAACTTCCTCGTGATCGACCCTGATGAATGCATCGACTGCACGCTGTGCGAGCCCGAATGCCCGGTCAACGCGATCTTCCCGGAAGATGACGTGCCCGCCGGCCAGGAAGGTTTTGTCGCGCTCAACGCCGAGCTGGCCAAGGCCTGGCCGGTGCTGACCATCCGCAAGGACCCGCCGGCCGATGCGGCCGAATGGGACGGCAAGCCAGACAAGCTGAAGCTGCTGGAACGCTGAGCCGCCGCATAGCCAGCCCAACAGCCAGCCAATGAAAAGGGCGCCCGCTTACGCAGGCGCCCTTTTTTATTGCCCCGCCAGCGATCAACCGACCAGCTTGGCCTTCAGCGTTGCGATCAGCTTGGTTGCAGCGGCGTCAGTGGCCGGCATGCCGCGCGGATCGACCGCCGACACATAGGCGCCAGCGTCGGTTGCGACCACGCGCACCAGGAAGTTGCTGCCTTCGTAGGCGACATCGTAGGAGCCCAGCAGCTGCGCACGGCTGGCGATGGTCAGGCCTTCGACGCCGGCAAGCGCGTCGCCGACCTTGCCGAACACGTCGTCACGGCTGCCGCTGACGGTAAAACCGCTCTGCGACGAGGCCACGGTAGCGGCCGAAGCAGCCGCCGGCTTGGCCGCCGACGCCAGTGCCGGGATCGGCGCCGAGCCGGAGGTGTTGGGCAGGTTCAGATCCGGCGGCACTTCCAGCGGGCGTGCTTCCGGTGCCAACGCGTAGTCGCCGCGCGCACCGCGCTTGAAGAAGCAGCCAGAGGTGGCGACGGCGGTGACCACGCCCAGCAGCACCAGCGAGAACACGCGAACGGTAGAGGTTTGACGCATGGGTGAATCTCCAGAGTTCAAAGGCCGCCGGATCAGCGGCTGGATAGTTCTTCCAACGCACCCACGTCAGCGGCCAGATGATCGGCATGTGCGTGGTATTGCGCGGAAAGCGGGAGCAGCGGCAAGCGCAGCCCATCACCGATGCCGATGCGCTGCAGCAGCGCCTTGACCGGAATGGGGTTGGACTCGACACCGCAGAAATCGTGGTACGGCTCAAGGCGGGCATCCCAGGCCTCGGCCGCCTCGTGCTGACCGGCGCGGGCCAGGTCACACAGGGTGCGGTACGCACCCGGCAGCACGTTGGAGCCGACCGAGATCAGGCCATCGGCGCCGGACAACATGGAACGGGCTGCCGAGCCGTCATCGCCACTGAGGATGGCGAAGCTGTCGCTGCGCAGCTCCAGCAGGGCCTTCAGGCGGGTGGTATCGCCCACCGCCTCCTTGATGCCGATGATGTTCGGATGCGTGGCCAGTTCGGCGACGGTCTCCGGCAGCAGGTCGCAGCCAGTGCGCCCGGGCACGTTGTACAACAACACCGGCAGGCCACCGTGCTCGGCCACGGCCAGGTAATGCTGACGCAGGCCTTCCTGGGTGGGCCGCACATAGGGCGGTGTAACCACCAGCGCATGGGTCGCGCCATTGGCGGCCGCGCGTTTGGTCAGAGCAATCGTCCTGGCGGTGCCGGACAGGCCGGTCCCGGCCAGCACCGGCACCTTGCCGCCAAAGGCGGCAACGGCGCTGCGCAGCAGGCCATCGTATTCATCGTCGGACAGGGTGGAGGCTTCGCCGGTGGAGCCAGCTACCACCACACCCTGGACGCCGCCCTTGAGCTGCTGCGCCAGCAGGCGCTGCCAGCCGTCGGGATCGAGTGCGCCGTCAGCCTTGAAAGGCGTCGCCAGCGCGGTGATGAGACCAGATATGGACAAAGGGTCAGTCGCTCTTCGTGGGGGTAAAGAAGCCCGCCGAGCGGCGGGTTCGTGACCGAAGGCATGTTACTTGCCGGTCGAAAGCACGGGCAAGTATGCTGGACACCAGCGAACAACCCCCAAACGGTGTTGTTCAGACTTATCTAGCACCCGGAACCACCTTGACCGACACCACGCCGCGGCCGCTGCCGACCGAAAACCACCTCCTGATCAACGCCTATACGACGCATCCGGAGTCCCCCCTGCTGTCCGTCACCCGTCGAATTGCCGACAGCGGCTGCAACCTGGTCGATGCCCGCCTGTCCACGGTAGGCCGCGATGTCTCGGTGACCACCCTGGCCACCGGTTCCTGGGATGCCGTCGCCAAGCTCGAAGCCATGCTGACCCGGCTAGAGCGCGAAGAGAACCTGAAGCTGGTCTGGTACCGCACCGCCGCCAAGCAGGCGCAGTCCAACCTGCTGCCGTACATCGTGGAAGTCGTTGCCGCCGACAAGCCAGGCATCCTGTTCCAGTTGGCCGATTTCTTCGACCGCCAGGGCATCACCATCGAGAACCTGCAGAGCACCCGTTACCAGGCCATGCAGACCGGCGCGGAAATGTTCTCTGCGCAGATCACCATTGGCGTACCCTCCAACATGCACATCGCCGCCTTGCGCGACGATTTCCTCGAGTTCTGCGACCACCTCAACCTGGACGCGATCATGGACCCGATGAAGTTCTGAAATTCGCGCGCCCATCACAGGCGCGCAGCGTTTCATGTAATTGCAATCGAACTACCCCAGGCTCCGGAAAGGATCTGATGAACATCGGCGATACCCTGGACCGAAACACCCTAGCCCTGCCACTGGCCCTGTCCGGCGGCACCACCAGCAGCCTCGGCGAACTCGCCGGCCAGTGGCTGGTGTTGTACTTCTACCCGAAGGACAGCACCCCCGGCTGCACCACCGAAGGCCTGGACTTCAATGCCCTGCTTCCCAGGTTCAAGCGCGCCGGTGCACAGGTGTTCGGCATCTCCCGCGACTCCGTGAAGTCGCACGACAACTTCTGCGCCAAGCAGGGTTTCAAGTTCCCACTGATCAGTGACGCCGACGAAGCGCTATGCAGCGCCTTTGACGTGATCAAGATGAAGAACATGTACGGCAAGCAGGTGCGAGGCATCGAACGCAGCACCTTCCTGATCTCTCCTGACAGCCAGCTCGTGCAGGAATGGCGCAAGGTCAAAGTCGCCGGCCATGCCGATGCCGTGCTTGAAGCACTGAAGGCCGCTCAAACCAAGTGACCCACATCCCGTTCCAACCCACGTCATCGCCCTGCCCTGCAGGTGCGATGGCGTGACCCTGTCCCGCCACCAGGAATAGACGATGACCCGAGGCAAGCGCATCTACGTACTGGATACCAACGTGCTGATGCACGATCCGACCGCGCTGTTCAAATTCGAGGAACATGATGTCTACCTGCCCATGCAGGTGATCGAGGAGCTGGACAACGGCAAGAAGGGCACCACCGAAGCGAGCCGCAATGCCCGCCAGGTGAGCCGCTTCCTCAATGAGCTGATCGAAGAAGCCGGCATCGGCAGCGTGCAGAACGGCGTGCCGCTGGCACGCCCCAAGGGCCTGCAGCTGCGCGGCGCGCAGAGTGCCGGCAACCTCTACTTCCAGACCAGCCACTTCGAGGCCGGCAAGAGCTTTGGCAAGGTGATCCCGGACAACGCCATCCTCGGCGCGATCCTGGCATTGAAGGAAGAGCACCCGGAAACACCGGTGGTGTTCATCTCCAAGGACATCAACCTGCGGATCAAGGCCGCCATCGCCGGCATCGATTCGGAGGACTACGAGAACGATCGCGCGCTGGACGACTTCAGCCTGCTCTACACCGGCGCCACCGTGCTGCCGGAGGACTTCTGGAAGAAGCACAGCGAAAGCCTGCGCAGCTGGAGCGACAAGGGCCGCACCAGCTACGAGATCCAGGCCGCCGACGACGAGGACTGGCATCCCAACCAGTACGCTTACCTGGCCGGCGATGACGAAGTGGAGCTCAAGGTCAGCAAGGTCGAGGGCGATGGCCGCATCACCTTGTCCGTGGTCAACGACTTCCGCCACGGCTCGCATTCGGTGTGGGGCATCACCGCGCGCAACCGCGAGCAGAACTTTGCCCTCAATGCGCTGATGGACCCGGAAATCGACTTTGTCACCCTGCTCGGCACCGCCGGCACCGGCAAGACCCTGCTCGCCCTGGCCGCCGGCCTGGCGCAGACCATGGACACGCAGCGTTACCGCGAGATCATCATGACCCGCGCCACCGTCAGCGTCGGCGAGGACATCGGCTTCCTGCCCGGCACCGAAGAAGAAAAGATGACGCCGTGGATGGGCGCGCTCACCGACAACCTGGAAGTACTCACCCACAACCAGGACGGCGGCGCCTGGGGCCGTGCCGCCACCAATGACCTGCTGGCCAGCCGCATCAAGATCCGCTCGATGAACTTCATGCGCGGGCGCACCTTCCTGTCGCGCTACCTGATCCTGGACGAGGCACAGAACCTCACCCCGAAGCAGATGAAGACCCTGATCACCCGCGCCGGCCCCGGCACCAAGATCGTCTGCCTGGGCAACGTCGAGCAGATCGACACGCCCTACCTCACCGAAACCACCTCCGGCCTTACCTATGCGGTGGACCGTTTCAAGAATTGGCCGCACAGTGCACACATCACACTGCGCCGGGGCGAACGCTCGCGTCTGGCCGATTACGCTTCGGAGGTTCTGTGAAACATCTGCACACGCTGTCCCTGCTGGCTGCGGCAACACTCACGCTGGCAGCCTGCACGCCGTCGAACACGCGTCCCGGCAGCGTGCCGACGGCGGTCAAGACCGGACAGTCCTGGGTCGTCACCCGCCCCGTGGTCGCCGCGCAGGTGCTGGACACCTGCTCGCGCGACAGCCCCGCCAAACATGCCGGTGAAGTCACCGGCTATTGGGCACCCAGCCGCGCCGATATCGACGCACTGGAGAGCCGGCTGGCACAACTGCAGCCCAGCATTGCCGAGCCGGCCCTGTCCGGCCGGCAGTACGTGGGCTTCGAGTCCAGCGGCAAGCGCCTGATCTACATCAACGCCTTTACCCTGCCCGACCACAGCGACATCAACCCGGCCCGCGAGGCGATCCGTGTCTGCGATGGCGGCGCGCAGTTCTGGGGCGCGGTGTACGACCCACAAGCCGGCACGTTCTCCAGCATCGAACGCAACGGCGCGCTGTCCAAGCCCTGATCCGGCGTCGGCATGAAGGTTCGCCTGCCCACCTGGGTCTGGATTGGCGCCATCGTGCTGTCCTGCGTGGCCGGCATCGTCAACGTTGTCGGTTTCCTGGGGTTTGAACACCAGGCCGTCAGCCACCTCACCGGCAGCACCAGCCAGCTCGGCATCGCCCTTGCGCATGCCGACTGGCGCTCGGTCGGGCACCTGTGGGGGCTGTTGATCGCCTTTGCCCTTGGGGCAGTGCTCAGCGGCCTGATCATCCAGGACAGCACCCTTCAGCTCGGCCGCCGTTACGGCATCGCACTGGCGCTGGAATCGGCCTTGTTGCTGCTGGCCATCCCGCTGTTCAAACAGCAGCAGATCTGGGGCGCACTGGCTGCCGCCATGGCCTGCGGGCTGCAGAACGCGATGGTCACCACCTTCAGTGGCGCCGTCGTTCGCACCACCCACCTGAGTGGCATGTTCACCGACCTGGGCATCGGCCTGGGCCACCTGCTGCGCGGCCTGCCGGTGCCGATGCACCGACTGACCCTGAGCGGCCTGATCATCAGCGGCTTCCTGGCGGGCGGCATCCTCGGCGCCTGGCTGTTCGCGCGCTGGCAGTACGACGCGCTGCTAGTCCCCGCTGTACTGACCGGACTCACCGGCCTTGGCTACGTGCTGTACCGACAATGGGTAACGCGCCGCCACGCCTGAGGCAGGCGACGGGCAAACCCTGCACAATCGACGCATGAGTCCTTCCACGCCCGTTTCCGCCCTCACCATCGCCGGCTCCGACTCCGGCGGCGGTGCCGGCATCCAAGCCGACCTCAAGGCCTTTGCCGCCCACCGCGTGCACGGCCTGTCGGCGATCGCCGCCCTCACTGCACAGCACACCCGCGGCGTAACCGCCGTGCACGTGCCACCACTGCCGTTCCTGCAGGCGCAACTGGACGCCTGCTTCGACGATTTCGACATCCATGCGGTCAAGCTGGGCATGCTCGCCAACGCCGACGTGATCCACCTGGTTGCTGATGTATTGGAGCAGCGATGCCCCACCCATATCGTGCTCGATCCGGTGATGGTCGCCACCAGCGGCGCCAAACTGCTTGAGGACAGCGCCCTGCGCGCGATGCGCGAACGCCTGCTGCCGTTGGCTACGCTGCTGACACCCAACACACCCGAAGCAGAACTCCTGCTCGGGCGCAGCATCGGCAATGGCGACGAAGCCGAGGATGCGGCTGCCGCGCTGATCGAGATGGGCGCTGGCGCAGTACTGCTCAAAGGCGGCCATCTACTGGAAGGCAACCGCGTCGTTGATCGTTACTTCGACGGCGTCAGTCGCGAAGAATTCAGCCACATCCGACTGCCAGTGGATGCGCATGGCACCGGTTGCACGCTGGCTTCGGCGATTGCTGCGCAGCTGTGCTGCGGACTGTCGCTGGCCAATGCCTGCGAAGCGGCGATCGACTATGTCGCACGCGGCCTGCAGGGCGGCTATCACCCGGGCCGCAGCGAAGTGATGGTGCTGGATCATTTTGGCGCGGCACCTTCGGCATGAGTACGAACTCCCCGCATTTCAAGACAATGGCGGTTCCAGTCAACTGCACCGATGGCCACAGCTTCGAACTGCTGACCTACCTGCCCGCTCAGCCCCGCGCCTGCCTGTTGTGGCTGCCGGCGCTGGGCGTGGCTGCGCGCCATTACCAACTTTTCGCCGAGGCCCTCGCCGTCCACGGCATTGCGGTCTTCCTGCACGAATGGCGCGGCAACGGCAGCAGCACTCTGCGCCCGGACCGCAGCCACGACTGGGGATACAAGGAACTGCTGCAGATCGACCTGCCAGCAGCCGAAGCGGCCGTGCATGAAATGCTACCCAGATTGCCGTTCCGGCTTGGCGGCCACAGCCTTGGCGGTCAGCTCAGCTGTTGCTATGCCGGCCTGCGCGATGCCGAGCTCGATGCATTGTGGCTGGTCGCCAGCGGCACGCCATGGTGGCGCAGCTTTCCGCCACCGCGCGGCTGGCTGTTGCCGCTGGCCTATCGTTTCCTGCCATGGCTTGCACAACGCAATGGCACCCTGCCCGGCCGACGCGTCGGTTTCGGCGGTACTGAAGCGCGTGGACTGATACGCGACTGGGCGCGCGTGGGCCTGAGCAATCATTACGCCGCACAAGGAATGCCAATCGACCTTGAAGCCGGCATGCGTCGCATCAGTGCACCGACGCGCGCCGTGGTACTGGACAGTGATTGGCTGGCGCCGGTCAGTTCGATGCAGCAGCTGCTGGCCAAACTTCCAGCGTCGGCACGCAGCCTGAAAGTACTGTCATCACGCGACCTGGATGCCCGCGCCGACCACTTTCACTGGATGAAATCACCACAGAACGTGGCTTCGGCACTGATTCATCCCGAAGATTAAGAAATTTTCACAAAAGCGTTGACGCAAACGTCTCAAATCCGCATAATCTCGCTCCTGGCAACGACGCGCTCGTAGCTCAGTTGGATAGAGTACCTGGCTACGAACCAGGTGGTCGGGAGTTCGAATCTCTCCGAGCGCACCATGTCAGAACGCAGATTCAATCTGCACCGCTTCAAACTACAACAGCAATGTTGAGCGCTCGTAGCTCAGTTGGATAGAGTACCTGGCTACGAACCAGGTGGTCGGGAGTTCGAATCTCTCCGAGCGCACCAATACCAAAAACAGCAGGCATTGCCTGCTGTTTTTTTATGCGTGTTTTTCAACGGCAATCCAAACAGCCAGCATGTAGTGCCGAGCCACGCTCGGCAAAAGCCTTACCGAGAACGCCCCAGCCGAGCATGGCTCGACTCTACAGCGGCACTCCACCACACCCTATTCGCCCTTCAGCACGCACCAGCGACACGCAGGAGCACGAGCACTGTAGTGCCGAGCCATGCTCGGCAGAGGCTTTCCCAGCAAGCAGGCCCCGCCCTACACACCTCCAGAGGCGCATCAGCACCTGCAGGAGCGGCGCAAGCC
>NZ_JBRREC010000082.1:0-23755 GCF_056760015.1 Stenotrophomonas sp. STEN029
TACCCCGCGAAGAGGGCTATCTGTCACATCGCCCAGAAATGGTCGCAGATGGTTCGAGTTACGTGGCACCGGTGGCAGGTGTGGCTTCGCGGCTTACGCCGCTCCTACAACACTCCCACAAATCCGGTGGCTAGCGGTGCGAGGACTACCAGCGCCAGCATCAGCAAGGTCTCCACTACTTCCACGCTTGCACCCAGGCCATCGCCGGAGATGCCGCCAAGCTTGCGCTTCCACCACACGGCCACCAGCGGCACCAGCAGCAGCGCCAGCAACAACGGCCATGCAAACACCACGCTGATCGCGGCCAGCAACACTGCCCACGCCCACATCGCCGACGGTCGCAGCTGCCAGGAAAAGCGCTCACCCATACCATCAGCGTGCAGCGACGGTATGCGCTGGCTCCACCACAAGGTGCCCCAGCGTGCCCACGCCGGCACCAGCACGATGCCGAACCACAACGGACCCACCGCAAGCTCGGTCAACAGCACGAACTTGAGCAGCAGCTGCATGATCAGCGTGACCACGCCGAACACGCCCATATGCGGGTCCTTGAGCACCTCCAGGAAACGCTGCGGATTGCGATGGGCGGCACCGAAGGCATCGGCAACATCGCCCAGGCCATCCAGATGCAGCGCGCCAGTCACCCACACCCACATCAGCAAGGTCAGCGCGCCAGCCAGCCAGGGCCGATCCGACAGGCCATACAGCGGCAGTGCCAGCAGGACGCCGATGATGGCGCCAACCAAGGGGTAGTACACCGCCGACCTGCTCAGGTCCTCCTGGCGGAAGTCGCGCACCTGCGGTGTCGGCAGCCGGGTCAGGAACTGGATGGCAAGGATCAGGCGGCGTCCAATCATGGTTGTCGCAACTCCAGCAGTTCACCCCACAACTGGCCGTCTTCGCCGCGCTCCACGCGCAGGCGCACACGGGTGCCGTAGTCGATGCGCATCGCCCACAGCGAAGACAAGCTCATGCCACACACCCGTGACACCACCAGCCGCAACACGCCAGCGTGGCTGACCACCAGCACCGGCTGGCCGTCACAATCGTCTTCATCCACCAAACGATGCAACTGCGCTTCCACACGCGCCTGGAACTGCTGCCAGGATTCGCCGTTGGGCGGCACCACATCGTGCGGTTCGCTGTAGAAGCCAGCAAGCTGCTCGGCTGGAACTTCATCGAAATGCAGTCCGTCCCAATCGCCGAAGTCGAGCTCGGCCCAATCCGGGTGGATCTCGCAGAACTGGTTGCTGCCAGCCACCAATGCATGCGCGGTATCAAGCGCGCGCCGACGCGGCGACGTGATCACCCGGCTCCAGCCAATGCCTGCGTGGCTGCGGTACAGCGTGTCCATCGCGCCTTCGATCAAGGGCGGATCGGTACGACCGTCGAGGTGGCCGGCACGCCCGGTGGAGGCATGCCGCATCAGATCAAGAATCATCGGCCGCCACCGCGGTCGGCAACAGCTGCCTCGGCGAACGTCGCCATGCTGTTGTGCAGGGCGCAGGCCATGCGCACCAGCGGCAACGCGAGCGCGGCACCGGAGCCTTCGCCGAGACGCAGGTCCAATGACAGCAGCGGCTGAGCCTGCAATGCCTCCAGCAGGCGGATGTGACCACGCTCGGCAGACTGGTGCGAGAACAGCAGCCATGGCCGCAGGCTGGGATTGATGCGTACTGCTGCCAATGCCGCAGCAGAGACGATGAAGCCATCCACCAACACTGGAATACGTCGCTGTGCTGCGGCGATCATCGCCGCGCTGATCGCTGCGATCTCCAATCCACCTACACGTTGCAATGCTTCGTACGCGGGCGACTCGGCCGTGCTGATCGCGTCACCATGCAGGCTCAGCGCGCGTGCGATCAGATTCTTCTTCTGCACCATGCGCACCGCGTCCAGGCCAGTACCGGCGCCAACCAACTCGTCCAATGGCAACGGGCCAAGCACAGCAGCGATGGCACTCGCAGCTGTGGTGTTGCCGATGCCCATCTCGCCGAACACCAACAAATCCGCACCATCGGCACAGGCAGCCTCCACCGCGCGGCGACCCGCATCGAAGGCAGCGTCCAGATCGACTACCGACATCGCCGGGCCTGCGCTGAAGTCAGCAGTACCATGCAGGGTCTTGGCACTGACCACGCCGGCAATCGCTGTGGTAGCGCGGCTGCCTACATCCCATACGTGCAGTGGCAGGCCCAGTTCGCGCGCCAGCACCGCAATGGCAGCACCGCCGCCGGCGAAGTTGTGCAGCATCTGCACCGTCACTTCGGCCGGGTAAGCCGACACGCCCTGCGCGGTCACGCCGTGGTCGCCTGCGAACACCACCACCGGCACACGCTGCGCCACCGGCTGATCCACGCCTTGCAGCGCAGCCAGCTCAACAGCCAATGTCTCCAAACGACCCAGGGCGCCTTCCGGCTTGGTCAGCTGGCGCTGGCGCAGCAGGGCGCGCTGCCGGTATTCCTGCGAAGGCTGGCCGCAGGCCTGCCCGTACCATGTTTCTGTCACGACACTTCCGATACTGCGTTTGCAGCGCGCATTCTAGCCACTCGGCAACAGTGCTGCGCAGGGCTTGTTTCGCCAGCCCCCAATCAAATCGAACTCATGCAACACGTAGCCCGGGTAAGCGCAGCGCACGCGTGAACGAGATTGCAGCACCGCTGCAGGCCTGCGGCGCCGTGCACTTCCCGGGTGCGCATGCGCTTATCCGGGCTACCTTGAACCCCAGTTACAGAGTCCGCGCCATGCCGGCCGTTGCCACCCATTCCGGCAACGCTGGCGGCAATGGCATAGAATGCGCGCACTTTCGGGTGACCGACCGGCATTGCCGGTCGGTTGAAACGGGAAGCCGGTGCCGCGCACTGCTGGAACTCCAGCATGTCGCCATTCCGGCACTGCCCCCGCAACGGTAAGCAGGACAAGTCCAGACATGGCGCCACTGTGCACGGCACGGGAAGGCGTCTGGACGGAAGCGGCCCACGCCGCCTCGCCTGCGAGTCCGGAGACCGGCCCGGAAGCCGACTGGTTGCGATGCGGAGGGCATGGCGGCGGCTGTAGCGCCGTGTGCGCCGCCTCCGTCTTCTCCCTCTTCTGGCAGCCTCCCCAATCCGCCTGCGCGGGAGCGTGCAGGCCCAGGAGCTTCCATGAAACTGTCTTACCACACCCTTTCGCTCGCCCTTGCCCTGGCATTGCCGGGCGTTGCCGCTGCGCAGAACGCACCAACCGAGCTGGACGACGTCACCGTCACAGCCACCCGTACCCCGATCTCCATCGAGAACAGCGTGGTGCCGGTGCAGGTCATCGACCGTGCGCAGATCGACCACAGCCAGGCCAACTCGCTGCAGGACCTGCTGCGCGGCCGCGCCGGCCTGGACTTCGCCAACCAGGGCGGCAACGGCAAGATCACCTCGCTGTTCCTGCGTGGCAGCAACTCCAACCAGGTGCTGGTGCTTGTGGACGGCGTGCGCGTGGCCTCGGCCACCAGCGGCATGGCCGCCCTGCAGGACCTGCCGGTTGACCAGATCGAGCGCATTGAAATCGTGCGGGGCCCGCGTTCGAGCCTGTACGGCTCCGAGGCCATCGGCGGCGTGATCCAGATCTTCACCCGCAACGCTGGCCAGGGCCTGCAGCAGAACCTGGCGATCACCGCCGGCAGCAACAACCTGCGCCAGGTCAGCGCCGGCTTCAGCAACCGCGGTGAGCGCGGCTGGATCTCGGCCCAGGGCGGCTACCAGAAGACCGACGGCATCAACGCCTGCCGCGGCACCGCCGCTGGCTGGGGCGCTGGCTGCTTCGCCGATGAGCCGGACCGCGATGGCTACCGCAACACCTCCATCAACGTGCGCGGTGGCTATGCCCTGACCGACACGCTGAGCCTGGAAGGCCATGTGCTCAACGCCGACAGCTTCAACGAATACGACGGCAGCATCTTCGGCGGCAACGAAGCCGACAACCGCCAGCAGGTCTACGGTGCCAAGCTCGCCTGGGCTGCATCCGAGCGCTTCCGCCTGAGCGCACAGGTTGGCCGCAACCGCGACCAGGCCGACAACTACTTCGCGGATGCCAGCACCGGCACCCGCAGCTTCGCCAGCGCCTTCGATACCCGCCGCGACACCGCCAGCGTGCAGGGCGACTTCAGCTTCGCCGAAGGCCAGCAGATCACCGCTGGCGCTGATTGGCAGAACGACAAGGTCACCAGCTCCACCGCCTTCGACATCGACCAGCGCGACAACCTCGGCGTGTTTGCCGAGTACCAGGGCCAGTTCGGCGCGCACTCGCTGCAGGCCAGCGTGCGCAACGACGACAACGAGCAGTTCGGCAACCACACCACCGGCAGCCTGGGTTATGGCTTTGCCTTCGGCAATGGCTTCCGCCTGACCGCCAGCGCCGGCACCGGCTTCAAGGCACCGACCTTCAACGACCTGTACTACCCGGGCTTCAGCAACCCGAACCTGAAGCCGGAAGAATCCAAGAGCCTGAACCTCGGCATCGCGCAGTACGCCGACAACTGGAACTGGACCTTCAATGCCTACGAAACCCGCGTCGACCAGCTGATCGGCTATGACAGCAACTTCGACCTGGTCAACGTTGCCGAAGCCCGCATCCGCGGCGCCGAGCTGACCGGCTACCTGTCGCTGGCTGGCTTCGACATCAACGCCCAGGCCAGCTTCACCGACCCGCGCGACCACACCTCCGGCGCTGCCACCTACGACAACCTGCTGGCCCGCCGCGCGCGCACCAGCGGCCGTCTGGACGTGGACAAGAGCTTCGGCCCGCTGCGTCTGGGCGTGACCGCTGCAGGCAGCGGCCACCGCTTCGACAACGCTGCCAACAGCGTGCGTCTGGCCGGCTACGGCACCATGGATGTGCGCGTTGAATACGCCATCAACGACGCATGGAGCCTGCAGGCCAGGGCCGCCAACGTGTTCGACCGCGAGTACGAAACCGTTGCCTGGTACAACCAGCCGGGCCGCGAATACCAGCTGACCCTGCGTTACAACAGCAAGGCCAACTGAGTCAGCGAAGCCGCAGCGCCGCTGCGGTTTCCGCCAGTGTGAAAACAAGCAGGGCCGACGGTGATTCCGTCGGCCCTGTTCTATTTGCAGTAGCGGAAGTTCGTCAAAGCTTCATGCGCAGACCGACGTTGAAGGTGCGGCCCAGCACGTCATACACCGCCGCCTGGTAACCGCTCTGGTTGAAGCCAGCACCGCCGGCCTCCGCGCCCGGCACACGCGGCGGCGCGCGATCGAACGCGTTGTTGAGACCACCAAACACGCTGAACTTCGGCGTGAACTGATAGCTGGCGTAGAAATCGCTGTAGAAGGTATTGCCTGCCCATTCGCGCTCATACGCCGCAGTCGAAGTATTGCTGCCACGCATCTTCGATACATGCCGCAGGGTCCAGTAGACGCTGAGCTTGGGATTGGACCAGCCGGTGCGCACCGTGCCCTTCCACTTCGGCGTGCCCCATAGCGTGAGGTAATCCCATGCATCATCCGGATTCTGCGGATCGGCGACGAACTTGCGTTCCAGCGTGCGGCCATAGCTCAGATCAACCAGGATACGACCCGCATTGGAGCCCGCCACGCCGCCAAGGTCATGGAACCAATTGGCGTTGATATCCACGCCGCGGGCAATGCTCTGCGACAGGTTCAGCTGCTGCACCGCCACTTCAACGATGTCGCCAGCCGAGTCGCGGGTGACCAGATCGCAGAAGGTGTTGTCCAGGCTGGCCTGGTCGACGCAGCGGTTGAGGATGGTCTGGTAGTCCAGCGTGGAGATCACCCCGCGCAGGTCGATCTTGTAGTAATCGGCGGACACCGTCAGGTTGGAAATGAAGCGCGGCCGCAACACCACGCCGAAGGTCGTGGTCTTGGCGGTTTCCGGCTTCAGGTTGACGTTGCCCGAGTAGACGATGTCCTTCCACTGCCAATAGTTGCCAACACTGGTATCGCTGGGGCTGATCGCGGCGCAATTGCCCGCCGTGTAGCTGGTGGCACTGGTGCGGTTGGCCAGCGCATAGTCGTTGCAGGGATCGTAGATCCACGCCGACGACACGCTGCCGGCGGTGTACAGCTCACCGATGTTGGGCGCACGGATCGCCTTGCCGTAGGTGCCACGCACGGTGATGTCTTCGATCGGCGCCCATTCCAGACCGAGCTTCGTCGTCGTGGTGCGGCCGGCGGTGCTGTAGTCCGAGACGCGCCCGGCCAGCTCCAGCGACAAGCGTTCGGCGCCGGCCACACCCGACAGCAGCGGCAGGCTGAGCTCGCTGAAGATCTCCTTGACGCTGAACTCGCCGTTCAAACCGTTCTGGGTAGTGCCAAGGCTGGCGTCATAAGCCGGATTGGTCGGATCGTACTGGGCGATGGTGCCAATCTCATTGCGTTCCTTGCGGTACTCCGCGCCCACCACGATCTTGGCTTCGCCACCAGGCAGGTCGAACAGCCCACCGGAGGCATAGGCCGATGCAACCTTCTGGGTCAGCGTGGTCGTGGACCAGTCGGTGTCGTAGGTCAACCAATCGACCATCTCCGAGGTCAGGCGCTTGAAAGGATTGATCGCCACGCAGCCGGCCGGGCCATCCCAGCAGATCGGGTTGCCAGCGCCATCCACGTAGGAATTCAAACCCGACAGCAAGCGGTCATAGGAGCCTGCGTTGAGTTCGCGGGTGCGCTGGCGGCTGCGTCCGTAAGAGTAATAAGCCTCGTAGTTCCAGCTGCGGCCGAAGAAGTCGAAAAAGCCTTCCGCGCCGACGGTTGCCTGCAGCAACTTGCGATCGGTCTGCTGGCGCATATGCCCCAGCTCTCCGTCGAAATGGCGGCCGAAGGCGATGCCATTGGTGAACGCACCACCGTTGGCGGTGATCATTTCCTGGGTGATGAAGGGGCTGTAATACGGCACCACTTCGCTGCCACCCGAACCGTAGGTACTGAGCGAGCGCCAGGACGCTTCGGACTGACTCTGCGAATAGTTGACCGTGCCCACCAGCCGCAGCGCATCGTTGACGTCGAAATCCAGCGTCGAACGCACGGTCTGGCGATCCGATGGCGTCACCAGGTACCAGGAGTCATAGCGGCCGCCAAACTCACCGCCATCGGTGGTGCCCTGCTGCAGCACGTTGAAGCCGGTGCTCAGGTTGGTCAGCCCGCCCGGGCCGAGTTGCGAGTGGCGCAGCGAGCCGTCCGGATTGAAGGTGTACAGGCAATTGGCGGCATTGGCCACCGTGCAGTTGCCCAGCAACACGGTCGCATTGGGCGAGTTGTAGACGTTGCGACTGTTGTCGAGGATCACATACGGATCGGTGCTCTTGGCGCGTGCGTAATACGGGTAGCCGTTGGCGGTCCAGGGACGGTCCTGGCCGCGCACCGTACCGGAGTTGTCTTCCCAGAAGCCGTACAAGGTGAAGTTGCCGCGGTTGTCGGCGAAATTTTTGCCGAACAGCACGTCGCCGGTATAGGTCGGCATGTCGCCGCGCGAGGAGTCGCCGTAGCGGACGCTGGCTTCCAGCCCTTCGTAGTCGCGCTTGAGGACGAAGTTGACCACACCGTTCACGGCATCGGCACCGTACAGCGCGGACGCGCCACCGGTGACCACGTCCACACGCTCGATCATGCTTGCAGGCAGCGCACTGACATCCACGCCGGCGGTGCCGGGGATCGATGCAACCTGGCGGCGCCCATCCACCAGCGTCAAGGTGCGCTGCACGCCCATGCCACGCAGGTCCAGCGCACTGACACCGACATTGCCGGTCTGGTTGGCGGTCTGGCTGGTCTGGGTTGCAGCAAAGCTGGGCAACTGGTTCACCAGATCGGCGATCTGGGTGTAGCCGGAGGCCTGGATCTTTTCCGCACTGATGGCGGTTACCGGTGCGGGGCCTTCAAAGCCCGGCTCACGACGAATACGCGAACCGGTGACGATCACGGTATCGAGATTCTTCGCTTCAGCGCCAGCGGCCTGTTGCTCCTTCACCACCTCCCCGACAGCATCCTGCGCCCATGCAGAGCCCGTTGCGGTGGCACACAAGGCAATGGCAACAGCGACTGCCAACTGGCCACGCCGACGACATGGAATGCGCTCGGCGCGGTGATTCGTCTTCATCTACTTCCCCTTGAATATGAAATGCGAAACGAAAGTTGAGCAAGCAACCACGAAGTGGCTGCTGCACCGCCCAGCCAACAGCTGCCGGCGCACGCCACCGCCATGGCGGCGCTGTCGCCGCCAGGACGCCGGACTTTTACGCGCACACGCTGACCGACCTCAGCGCGAGCAAGCGCAATGGTCGACAGCAGATGGAGCGATCACGGTCCCCGGGGCCCTGAACGAGGCCACACCGAAGGCAAACAAGCACACAACGCCGAGCCAGGACCAACCACTGCGTGCGCCGCTTCTGGCATCCGCGCGCTACCTTGGCATAACCGACCCGGATTTTGAGATCCGCCTAATACCAGCCCCCTGACCGGCCCCGGCAGACGCCTGCTCGCTGTTCAACGTGCAGGACTGATAAAAACAAGACAACCTGTAACAACTGCAACCAACTGATTTAAAGGCATCTGCAGAAACGAAAGCACGCCATGACCGTACATTTCGGGATCAATATTCCACTGCAGCCACAGCCGCACGCTAGGCGTATCTTGGCCTGCACGATGCGGATTTCAGCATACTTATTGCGCTTGAGAGACGGCCGCAGGAATGGCAGGGTGTGCGCTCTGCAACGGAGAGCAACGCCATGGCTGTCACCCTGTCACCGCAGGTATTGGTGCGCATGTTTGATCCCCTTCCCGACGTGGTGTTCTTCATCAAGGACACCGAATGCCGCTACACGCACGTCAACCAGACCTTGATGCAACGGCTGGCGAAGAAGAGCCGCGAGGAGATCGTCGGCAGAAGCGTGTTGCAGCTCTATCCAGCGCATCTGGCCGCGCGCTACATCCTGCAGGATCGGCGCGTGCTGACAGGCGAAGTCATCGAAGACATGCTTGAACTGCAGCTCTATGCCAACCGCAGCCCGGGCTGGTGCCTCACCCTCAAGCAGCCGCTGGTGGAAGACAACCGCATCGTCGGCTTGATCGGCATCTCGCGTGATCTTGGCCAACCCGACCGCGAGGACTCTTCCTTCCAGCGCCTGCATGCTGCGGTGGAGTACATGCAGGCGCATTTCCACGAGCCGCTGCGTGTGCGCACGCTGGCCGGCAAGAGTGGCGTATCCGTCGCGCAGCTGGAACGCTTGTTCAAGAAGGTATTCCAGCTGACGCCGCAGCAGTTGTTGACCAAGTTCCGCATCGAGGCTGCCACCCGCATGTTGTTCACCGACACCAGCATCGCCAGCGTCGGCCAGGCCTGTGGCTTCTCCGACCAGAGTGCGTTCGCGCGCCAGTTCAAGCACACCGTCGGCATGACCCCGCGCGACTATCGGGCGCTGGCTGCGACGCCGAAGTAGCCGTCACGCTCGCGCGCGATGCGATCGAAAGCAGCTTTTCCGCCTGCTCGCCGCCGGAGCTTCAATCGTCGCAGGCAACCACCAGCGGTACGCCGCGCGTTGGGTGCTCGATCACCTGCACCGGCTGGCCGTAGACCTTGCCGATGATCTCGCGGGTCAGCACTTCGCGCGGTGAACCATCAGCGGCAATGCGCCCGTCGCACAGCATCACGATGCGATCGGCATAGGCCGATGCCAGGTTGAGGTCGTGCAATACCACCACCACGCAACGGCCCTGCGCGGCGAGCTCGCGGGCGCTGCGCAAGGTACGCTCCTGATGGCGAAGATCGAGTGCGGCGGTTGGTTCATCCAGCAGCAGCACCGGCGTCTGTTGCGCCAAGGCACGGGCAAGCGAGGTGCGTGCGGCTTCGCCACCGGACAGCGTCTGCACATCGCGCCCAGCCAAGGCGACGACATCGACTTCTGCCAATGCAGCCTCGACGATCTCCGCATCCTGTCGTGGTTGTGGCGGATGCGGCAAACGCCCCATCGCCACCACCTCGCGCACGCTGAAGGCAAAGTGCACGGCATGATCCTGCGCCATCACTGCGCGCTGCAGCGCAAGCTCACACACAGACCAGTCACCCAGTGCACGACCTTGCAGCAACGCCTGCCCGGCATCCGGCTCGGCATCACCGGCAAGCACGGCCAACAAGGTCGACTTGCCAGCGCCATTGGGCCCGACCAAGGCGGTCAGCGTGCCAGGCTGCAACGTCAGATCAACACCCGCCAACACCTGGCGACCGCCACGCAGCACGCTGACCCCGCCTAATTCCAGCAATGGCGCGCTCATGCCCTTCCCCCGCGCTTGCGCAGCACCAGCCACAGGAAGAACGGCGCGCCCAGCGCCGCGGAGAACAGGCCGAGTGGGATTTCCGACGGTGGATCAAGCGTGCGCGCGGCGGTATCGGCCACCACGATCAACAGCGCGCCGACCACACCCGACAAAGGCAGCAGCCAGCGATGCCCGGGGCCAACCAGCATCCGCACCAGATGCGGCACCACCAGGCCGACGAAACTGACGCTGCCGGCAAACGCCACCGCTGCGCCTACCAGCAGCGCACTGAAAGCGACCAGCAACAGTCGCGTGCGCGCGACATCCAGGCCGATATGGCGTGCCTGGCGCTCACCGAGCGCAAGCATGTCCAAGGGCGTGGCCAGCCGCAGCAACGCCAGCAGGCCGATCACGAATACCGGCGTGACCGCGGCCACGTCGCTCCAACTGGCCTGCGCCAACGAGCCCATCTGCCAGAACACCAGCGACTGCAGCTCGCTCTCGCTGGCGATGTAGGTCAGGAAGCCGACCGCCGCCGAGCAGCCAGCACCAATCGCGATACCGACCAGCAACAAGGTCGCGGTGCCCTCACCGCGCCCCGGCCGCGCCAGCAGATAGATCAAGGTTGTCGCACCGGCACCGCCAATGAAGGCCGCCAATGGAATCAACCACACAGCGAATGCACCCGCACCGAGCACGATCGCCGCCACCGCACCCAGCGCCGCGCCCTGGCTGACGCCGACGATGCCGGGATCCGCCAGCGGGTTGCCAAACAGGCCCTGCAGCGCGACGCCAGCCATCGCCAGCGACGCACCAACCAACGCGCCCAACAGCGCACGCGGAATGCGCAGCTGCCAGACCACGCCCATGTCGCGGGCACTGATCGATTGCGGATCCGCCAAGCCGAACTGTGCCGCCATCGCGCGCAGCACGTCGGCCGCAGGCAGCTTCAGCGGGCCGGTGCCGAACGACAACAGCACCGCCCCCAGCAGCACCGCCAGCAACAGACATAGCAGCAGCGCGCCGTTCGGCCGCCGGACCTGCGCCGACATCATCCGCGCGACAACTCCGCCAGCGCCTGCGCCAAGGCCAGCGCACCGGCGCCGGAACCCACGCTGGTGGATTTGAGTTCGACATCAGGCATCACCCAGACACGGTTGGCCGCACCAGCGGGCGTGTGCTTCAGGGTCGGATAGGCCTTCCACAGGCCGGCTTCACCGCCGAACAGGCGCAGGTCGTTCTCAGTTACCAGGATCACCTCCGGCGCCGCCGCGACAACGCCCTCGTTGCTGAGCTGGGAATAATTGGCCACGCCTGCCTCTTCGCCGATGTTGATACCGCCTGCGATGGTGATCAGCTGGTTGGCGGCGCTGTCGGCGCCGGCCACGGTCGGCAGGCCACCGGCGCCGCTGGCCGACAGCGCGATCACCCGTGGGCGCTTCGCATTGTCCTTGGCGATGGCTGCGGCCTGATCGAGCTGTGCCTGCACCTTGCCAGCCAACTCCTCGCCCTGTGCAGACAGGCCAAGCGCAGCAGCCACCTTGCGCACCTTGTCGGCCGGCGGCTGCAAGTCATCGATCACCACCGCGGCATGGCCGGTCGCGCGCAGGCGTTCGGCCAGCACCGCATGGCGGCGCAGGCTGTTGCCAAGGAACAGGGTTCCGTCCAGGCTGAGCACGCCTTCCACACCGGTGGTGCGGTTGAACAGGAAGTGCCTGGGGGCCGCCTTGCCTGCGGCCGTTGCCGAGCGCTCCGGCGCGGCATAGACCTTGCCGGCCAGACCCAGCGCTTCAATCACCGCGATCACATCATCGCCCCCTGCGACGATGCGACTGATGTCGCTCACTTCGACCTCCACGCCATCGTCCGAGCGCAGCTTGGCCGGCAGCTGCGGCGCTGCTGCAGCCACCTGCGGCACGTCCTGCCCGGCCACGCGCTTCCAACCCGCCGGCAATACGCTCGCATCAGCAGCATCGGTAGCAGGCGCTGCAACTGCGGGGGCTTCGGCTGCAGCCTGCGGCGGTGCGGGGCCGCGATCACAGCCGGTAATCAGCACGGCCAGCAGCAGGCCGAGGCTGGTCGGAACAAGGGTGGTGGCTTTCATCAACATTTCCTCGGTTACCAGATTGGCCGACGCATCGGAGCTGCGTACCGGCCAGCTTTTGATGGCAGTGCGGGAGCTGCCGTTGCCGGCATCTCCCGCGCGTTTACCGCCTTGCCGCGCGCACGGCGCGGCGGATCACTCAGCGCTGCACAGGCAGCAGGCGGGTGATGCGATCACCCTTGGCGTCATCAGCACCCTTGGACTTGTTGATCGCGAACATCACCGCATCCGGGCCCTTGCTGACGTGGTTCGGGTAGGTGCCGCCGTCGAGGTTGGCAACGATCTTGCCGCCTTCATCGACCACGGTGACGGTGCCGGCAGCGCGGTTGCTGACATAGGCCAGGCGCGTGCTCGGGCTGTAGGACACGTTCAAGGAGCCGGCGCCGACGTAGACGTCGTGCTCGACCTTGGCCGTGGCCGGGTCGACGATCAGCAGGTTGTCGCTGCCCTGCGAGACCACCAGCAGGCGCTTGGCCACCGGGTTCCACGCAACGCCGATCGCATCACGCGCGCCGGCCAGCGGAAACACCTTCTCCACCTTGCCGCTGGCGCCGTCGATGATCGCCGCCTCGGCAGCGGCCAGGCTGACGGTATAGACCTTGCCGGTAGCCGTATCGATGTCCAGGCTGCCCGGGGTGAAGGTCTCGCCGCGCTTGCCGGAGGCGATGGTGATGTTGTCCAGCTGCTGCAGCGTGCGGGTGTCGAACACACTGATGAAGTCGGCACCGGTGGCCGAAACATAGGCACGGTTTCGCTGTGCATCGACCACCACGTCACGCGCATGCGATACCGCGCCGACCGGGAACTGCTTGACCAGCGACAGGTCGGACTGGCGGTAGACCGCCACCGTGTCCTGGCGGGTATTGGTCACCCACACATTGCCATTGGCGTCATCCACGCCCACGCCGTACACGGCGAACAGGTTGCCATCATTGCCCGGCGCCGCCTGCGGCGATATGCGGGCGATGATCTGCAGCGATTCCGGATCCACCTTGAGCAGCTCGGACTGCTTCACCGGCGGGCGGCCGACCGCGCTGGTCACGAACGCGGCCTTGCTGGCCGGGCTGTAGGCGACCTGATACAAACCCTGCACCAGGCGGTTGCTGGCGGCCTGGATGCGCTCCTGGCCGGAAAGCGGCACTTCGCGCGAGACCTTCAGTGAGAACACCGCTGCGGCATCCGGCGCAGCCGCCCGCACCACGATCGGCTGCGGGCCGGCGACGGCATCGGCCGGAATCGCCAGCGTGCCACTGAACCTGCCTTCGCCATTGGCGACATAAGGCTGCGCGTTGAGCACAGTCTCACCGCGCAGCAAGGTCACCTTCTGGCCCGGAGTGAAGCCATTGCCCTCGATACCGGTCTCGCTGCCCGGCAACACCACCGGGGCGGTGGCACGCACGCTGCCATTGAAGGCGGTGTCCGGCTGCGCGAACACCTGCGCACCAGCAGCGCCGGTAGCCAGCAACAGGGCCAGGCCGAGCAGGTGCGGACGCGCTGCGCGGACGGTGGTGGAAGCAGTAGTGGAACGAACGTTTGCCATCGGGCATTACCTCTTGGGTGCTGCGCGACGTCGCGCGCATCGTGGGTTTCTGCCTGGGCGGTGACGCTGCCTGGGTAATGGAGTGCCGGGCCTGTCGGCCCGGACTTGGAGGTCATATCAGGAGCGCGGCTCCGCGCTGCGGTCACGCACGCCAGTGATTTCATGCAGCGCGCGCATCAGCGAGGCGCGGAACATCGGACCATGGCCGAGGCCATCGAACTGGTGGTACTCGACATCGAGTCCCGGCACCTGCCGCAGACGCGCAGACAGCTGCTCGGCGGCATCGGAAGGCGCACCGGAGACGCGCTTCAGGTGTGCCAGCACGCGCGGATTGCTCATGTCGCGGTTGCTGGTATCACGATCACGCTCACCGCCACCGAGCATCATCAGCACACGCGCCGGATGACCGGCGTTGTTGCCGATGAACTGGCGCTCAGGAGCACCGAGCATCGCGCCCTGCTGCCACCACAACGACGGGCTGGCCGGCACATAGGTCTGGAATGCACCGCTGCGCGTGTACAGCGTATGCAGCACGAACAGCCCGCCCAGAGAGTGGCCCCACAATGCCTGCTTGTTGGCATCGGTAGCCACGTGCTGCGCCAGCTGCGGACGGATGCGCCGCTCAAGCACTTCCAGGAACGCATCGGCGCCACCGCCGACCGCCGCGCCACCGTCTTCGGGCTGGTCAGCAATCGGTGTGTAGTCGCGGGTACGGGCGGGCGAATCGATGCGCTGCTGGTTGTCGTAGCCGACGAACACCAGCACCGTTGGCTGCTTCTGCGCCAGCTCCTCCAGCAGGGGCGCGTCGAATTCCATCAACGCGCCATTGCCATCCAGCATCCACAGCGCCGGGAAACCCGCCGCCGGTGCCTTACCGGCTGGGATGCCCAGGTTGACTCGCCAGCTGCGCTGGCCATCATCACTGCGTACCACGAAGCGTTCGAAGCGGTAGTGCGCCGAGCCGGTATCGGCAACGGTCTGGCCCATCAACTGCGCCGGGTTGCGTTGCTGGGCGGCTGCCATCGGCGCGACTACGCCGAGCAACACCAGCGAGGCCACGGCGAGCAGTGAATGAAAGCGGGTACGCATGTGAGTTGTCATCGCTGTGCCTGGATCAGAAGCCGACGGTCAGGTTTACCCAGTAGCTGCGGCCGGGCTCATTGTAGGTAGCAGCACCTGCACCGGTGGCGCTGGTGCTGGTGGTGCCTTCGCGGAACAGACGCTTGTCGAACAGGTTGTTGATACCACCACCGACGCGCACCTTCGGCGTGATCCGGTACTGGCCACCCAGGCTCCACAGGTCATAGGCAGCGCGCGTATCCGGCGGCAATGCCGCACCGGTGGTGCTGGCCTGCGTCGCCGATTCCTGCTTGCCGTAGAAGGTGCCGGTCAGCATGAACGACAACTGCGTATTGACCTGCCAATCCAGGAAGGTGTTGACGGTGTATTCGGGGATGATGGACAGCGGCTGATCGGTGGTCTTGTCGACGTTCTCGATCATCCAGGTGACATTGGTATTCCACGACAGCACATCACCACCGCCGATCAGCGGCACCTTCACGTTGCCTTCGACGCCACGGATGATGGCTTCCGGCGCATTGGTCCACTGGAACACCTGGCCCTTGGTGTCATTGGTGATGCCGATGCGGTCCTGGCCGGCAACGATCTTGTCCTTGTAGTCGTTATGGAAGTAGGTGACCGAGGCATGCCAGCCGTTGTCCGGTGCCCACTCGATGCCGATTTCCTTGTTGATGCTGGTTTCCGGATCGAGGTTGGCGTTGCCCATCACGTAGCAGCCAGAGCCTTGGTTCGGGCTCAGCACCGGGCAGCCATTGCCGCGCGTGTAGTAGAGGTAATCCGGGTTGGCCTGGTACAGGTTCGGCGCCTTGAACGCACGCGCAATGCCGCCCTTGATCGCCCAATCCTGCGCCAGCTTGTACTGCACGTTGAGGCTGGGACTGAGGTTGTTGCCGAACTGCGAATGGTGATCGAAACGCAGGCCCGGGGTCAGCGTCCAACGCTCACCGATGTACAGGTTGTCCTCGACGAACACTGCTGCGAACTGCTGGTCGCTCTTGCCGGTACGCACGCCGTCGTAGCCCGGAATGCCGCCGCCGCTGCTGGAGCTCTGGGTCACCGAATACGGGTCATCCAGCTTCATGTCGCGGTATTCGAAGCCCAGCGTCGCCACCTGTTCGATGCCGCCCCAGTTCAGCGGCACGTTGATCTCGCCATCGACGCGGGTGGAGGTCAGCTCGGACGTGGAGAAGCTCGCGCCTTCGGTGATCGAGCCTTCCGGGCCGCCGGCCAGGCCTTCGTTCAAGCGGGTGTTGTCGGTGTCGTCGTAGGCAGCGGTGATGCGCGAAGTACCCCATTCGTAGCTGCCGCGATGGGTCAGGCCGAACGAGCGGCGCAGCATCACGTTGGTCTCGGCGCCGTACAGTGCGTTCAAGCGCTCGAAGCCGTCGCTGCTGACGCCGCGCTCGCCGGAGTAGATATTGCCCTGGCGGCTGACGCTGGCATCCAGCTCCAGCACATGATTGTCGTTGATGTCGTAGCGCAGCAGGCCGCTGATATCGCGATTGCGCACACCTTCGCGGCCGGCCGGCGGGGTCACGCCGGTGGCGAACTCCTCGTTGAGCGACAGCGCATCCGGCTCGGTCTTGTTGACGTTGCCGAACAGGCGGAACGACAGTTGCTCACTCAACGGACCGGACAGCTGGAAGCCAACGCGCTCGCTGTCGCCTTCGGCACTGTGCTCGGCCTGGCTGCCGTACAAGGTTAGCGAGCCAGTCAGGTCGCCGGTCGGCTTCTTGGTGATGATGTTGACCACACCACCGGAAGCACCCGAGCCGTAACGTGCAGCAGCAGGACCACGCAGCACTTCGATACGCTCGACCGCTTCGGCCGGCACCCAGTTGCTGTCGCCGCGGCTGTTGCGCTCGCCGCTGCGGCCCATGCGCACCGAATCGCGCGAGCTCACCGGGCGGCCGTCGATCAGGATCAAGGTGTTTTCCGGGCCCATGCCACGGATGTCGATCTGGCGGAAATTGCCATATGACCCCGACGCGGTATTGCCGGTCAGGTTGATGCCGGGCATGCGCCGGATCACTTCAGACAGATCGTTGGCCGGCGGCAGGCGCTCCAGGTCCACCGAGGTGATCACCGAGCTGCCCAAGGCCTGCTTGGCGATCTGCTCGGCGGTGACGTGCACGGTATCGATGTCGGTCGCCGGTGCCGCGCCTTCGGCCAGTGCCGGCCCGGCGAGCAAGGCGCTCAATGCCAGCGCAGCGGAAAGGGGATGGCGGGACAACAAGGCACGCGCGGACAACCGCGACGACGAACGACGGGACATGGGGGAAAGCCTCTCGACAGTGGGGATGCGTCCCTCTGGCGAACAGCTTGAGGAACGACGGATATCGAATGCAGCTGCCGGAAACAAACGCCAGACAGGCTGCGGATTGCCCGTATTCTACACTAAATGAGAATGATTATTGATAACTACGGGCAATGAGGTTGTGGCCTCTGATTTGTAGGAGCGGCGTAAGCCGCGAAGCTGATAGACCGCCCGATTGCGGAAATCCCTGCGACTTCATTGCTGTCGGCTTCGCCGCTTACGCCGCTCCTACAAAAGCCCGGTTACGCGAGGATCGCCACCAATTCACGCATATCGTCGATCACCGCCACTGCTTCAGCCGCATCCAGATCCAGGTCGCGCGAATAGCCATAGCGCACCAGCACGATCGGCATGCCGGCATTGTTGGCCGCGCCCAGATCGGTGCCCGAGTCACCGATCATCAGGCAATCCGCCGCCGGCTGCTGCAACAGACGCGCCACATGCAACAAGGGCTCGGCCGCAGGCTTGCGCTGCGGCAGCGAATCGCCACCGATGATGTGCGCAAAGAAGCCGGCAATGCCCAGATGCTGCAACAAAGGCGCGACCATTGCCGCCGGCTTGTTGGTGCAGATGGCCATCGGCAGGCCGCGTGCCTGCAATGCGGTCAAGGCCTCACCAACACCGTCGTAGAGGCGCGGGCTGCGCAGCAGGCAGGCCTTGTAGTGCTGCATGAAAACCGACATCACTTCTTCCAGCGTCAACGCGCTGCCAGCGTTCGCCAATGCGGTGGACACCAGGTTGCGCACGCCCTCGCCTATCCAGCTGCGCACCGTCGCCTCGGAGACGCGCGGCAACGCCAGCTCTTCCAATGTGAGGTTCACTGCCTCGGCGATATCACCTGCGCTGTCCACCAGCGTGCCATCCAAATCGAACACCAAGGCCGTAGTCGCCACGCATCCACACTCCCGGAAAATGAGCATCGATTGTAGCGGCGCCGCGTCGCGCAGAGGATGTACTCAATCCAACGAGATGCTGCGAAACAAATCACCCTGGATCACCAGTTCTTCGCGATCACGGAAGCCCGACAAGCCCACGCCGACCAGGCGATAACGCGTATCCGCCGGCAACTGCACGCGTTGGCACAAGGCCAGGGCGATGTCGCGAAGATCCTCCACCGAGCTTGGCGGCGTATCCGGCGTATAGCTGCGGGTGAGAATACGGAACTGCGCGGTCTTCAACTTCAGCACAACGGTGTGACCGATGCGCTCGGTGCGCCCGGTTGCGCGCCACGTACGTTCCGCCAACTGGGTGATGGCTTCATCGAACTCACCCATGTGCAGGTCTTCGGCAAAGGTGTCTTCGGAAGAGATCGACTGCACGGGCTGATCGGGTTCCACCGGTCGCTCATCGATGCCACGCGCGCGTCGGTACAAACCCGCGCCAAAACTGCCGAACAAGGCTTGCAGTTGTTCAAGCGGCAGCGCCCGCAGATCACCGACGGTGACAATGCCCAGCGCCGACAGCTTGCCCTCCATCACCTTGCCCACGCCCGGCACCCGCTTGACCGGCAACGGTGTCAGGAACTGCTCCACCCTGGAAGGCGGCACCACGAACTGGCCATCGGGCTTGCGCCAGTCCGAGGCGACCTTGGCCAGGAACTTGTTCGGGGCGATGCCGGCCGAGGCGGTCAGGCCGGTAGTCTCGCGGATCTGCGCACGGATGGTGCGGGCGATCTCGGTGGCGATGCCGTCGCAGCTCGGCGATTCGGTGACGTCGAGGAAGGCCTCGTCCAGCGACAGCGGCTCCACCAGCGGGGTGTGCTGCAGGAAAATCTCGCGGATCTGCCGCGACACCGCCTTGTAGCGGGCAAAGTCCGGCGGCACGAACACCGCATCCGGGCACAGGCGCTCGGCCCGCAGCGCCGGCATCGCCGAACGCACCCCGAACTTGCGGGCCTCATACGAGGCAGCGCAGACCACCGAACGCGCCCCGCGCCAGGCCACCACCACCGGCCTCCCGCGCAAACCGGGGTCATCACGCTGCTCCACGGACGCATAAAAGGCGTCCATGTCGACGTGGATGATCTTGCGTTGTTGGCTCAAGGCAACAGTCTCAAAAGGTCGCCAACATGATAGCTGTTGTCGCTAAATGCACACTTGTCCTCACAAATGTACTTATTCATACCTCCCGTAACAGCCCGCGAACGGCGCTTATCTGCAGCTAACATACGCAACCGTCCAGTTAAAACATTTGATTGAACGCAGCTGCTGCAGCATGCTCCGGGGCTCGCAATGGCTTTGGATTACCCCGGATGACCCGTCTGCATGCTTTCTCGCGCGACCAGCTGCTGGCCAGCGCGCGTGGCGAACTTTTCGGCCCCAACAAAGGCCGTCTCCCCAATGACCCGATGCTGATGTTCGACCGCATCACCGAGATCCGCGAGGACGGTGGCGCACACGGCAAGGGCATGATCCGGGCCGAGCTGGATATCCGTCCTGACCTGTGGTTCTTCGGCTGCCATTTCATCGGCGACCCGGTGATGCCGGGCTGCCTGGGCCTGGATGCCATGTGGCAGCTGACCGGCTTCTACCTGACCTGGCTGGGCGCGGAAGGCCGCGGCCGTGCGCTGGGCTGTGGCGAGGTCAAGTTCACCGGCCAGGTGCTGCCCAGCGCCAAGCTGGTGCAGTACGAAATCGATGTCTCGCGCGTGATCAACCGCAAGCTGGTGATGGCGCAGACCGACGCCCGCATGCTGGTCGACGGCCGCGAGATCTATACCGCCAAGGACCTGCGCGTAGGTCTGTTCACCTCAACCGAGAGCTTCTGATGCGTCGTGTCGTCATTACCGGCATGGGCATCACGTCCTGCCTTGGCAACGATCTGGATACCGTCTCCAGCGCCCTGCGTGACAGCCGTCCCGGCATCGTCACCCTGCCCGACCACGCCGAAGCCGGCCTGCGCAGCCAGATCGGCGGCAAGGTCGAGATCGACCTGGACGCGCAGGTGGACCGCAAGCTCAAGCGCTTCATGAGCGATGCCGCGGCCTACAGCTATGTCGCCATGCGCGACGCCATTGCCGATGCCGGCCTGGACGAGGCTGTGGTCAGCAACGTGCGTACCGGCCTGATCGCCGGCTCCGGCGGCGGCTCCAGCGAATGGCAGGTGGAAGCGGCCGATCTGCTGCGCAACCGTGGCGTGCGCAAGGTAGGCCCGTACATGGTGCCGCGCACGATGTGCTCGACGGTGTCGGCCAACCTGGCCACGGCCTTCAGCATCAAGGGCCTGAGTTATTCGCTGTCGGCCGCCTGCGCCACCTCGGCACATTGCATCGGCGCTGCTGCCGACCTGATCCGCCACGGCGCCCAGGACGTGATGTTTGCCGGCGGCGGTGAAGACCTGCACTGGTCGATGAGCGTGATGTTCGACGCCATGGGCGCACTGTCCACCAGCTTCAACGAAACCCCGAGCACCGCATCGCGTCCTTACGACGCCAACCGCGACGGCTTCGTCATCGCAGGCGGCGCCGGCATGCTGGTGCTGGAAGACTACGACCACGCTGTGGCCCGTGGCGCCCGTATCTATGCCGAACTGGTTGGCTACGGCGTGACCTCCGACGGTGCCGACATGGTTGCCCCGTCCGGCGAAGGCGCAGTGCGTTGCATGAAGATGGCGATGGAAGGCTTGGACCGTCCGATCGACTATCTGAACACCCACGGCACCTCGACGCCGCTGGGCGACGTGACCGAGCTGGGCGCAGTGCGCGAAGTGTTTGGTGATGCGGTACCGCCGTTGTCGTCGACCAAGGCGCTGTCGGGCCACTCGTTGGGCGCTGCCAGCGTGCACGAGGCG
This sequence comes from Stenotrophomonas sp. STEN029, assembly GCF_056760015.1. Lineage (NCBI taxonomy): Bacteria > Pseudomonadati > Pseudomonadota > Gammaproteobacteria > Lysobacterales > Lysobacteraceae > Stenotrophomonas > Stenotrophomonas sp. STEN029. The sequence continues at coordinate 21,084 of NZ_JBRREC010000082.1, forward strand.
ATCTATTGCCTGCTGATGATGCGCGATGGTTTCATGGCTGGTTCGGCCAATATCGAGACGCTGGACGAGCGTGTGGAAGGCTTCCCGGTTCTGCGCAAGACGCAGGAAGCGAAGTTGGATACGGTGATGTCGAACAGCTTCGGTTTTGGCGGCACCAATGCAACGTTGATCTTCGGCCGGGTTTGATGGCGGAGTGATCTGAAAGAAAACAGCCGCGAAAGCGGCTGTTTTTTTGTGCTTTAGCTTCTGCTTTGGCTTTGCTGTTGCTCTTGCTCTGGCTCTTGCTGTCCCCTCTCCCGTTTACGGGAGAGGGGCTGGGGTGAGGGCAAGCTTTGGCTCTTCGTTCTTCGCGTTGGCTGTTGCTCTGCTTCTCGGTAAAGCAACAGCAACTGCAAAAACAAACAACAAACAGAAGCTGCCCTTACCCCTACCCCTCTCCCGCAAGCGGGAGAGGGGAAAGCAGAGCAAGAGCAGAGCTGGGCAAAGCCAAAAGCAAAGCCAAAGCAAGAGCAACGCCAAAGCCAAGGCATGAGCAAAGCGAAAGCAGAGCCAATGCAGAGCTAAAGCAGAGCAAGAGTCAAACCCAGCCCCAGCCCCAGCCCGAGCTTCCTCAGTCGTAATTACTCAACGCCAGCGACAGCAACGCCTTGGCCTGCTCGCGCAGGGACTGCGGCTCCACGATCTCCGCGTCCGAGCCGTAATGCAGCACGTCCATCAACAGCTCGCGTGACACGCTGTACGGCACCTTCAATTCATAACGTCCGTCAGCAAGAAACCGTCCCTGCTGCTTGGAATGCCAATGCTCATCGGCCACCCAGCGCGCGGCCTTGGCACTGAACACAATCGTCGCCCAGCCCTTGGGCGCACCCGAGAAAATGCCGTAGCTGGCCGCCAACTGTTCGTTCAACTCTTCATCGGCCACATCGCGTGCCGGCTGATCGAGCAGCCGCGCCTGATGGATGCGGTCCACCGCAAAACTGCGCACCGCCTCGCGACTGTGATCCCAGGCGTCCAGGTACCAGTTGTCGCGGTAATGGGTGATGCGCTGCGGCGACACCGTGCGGCGGGTCGCCTCATCGGTGGAACGTGCGCGGTACTCGAAGGACAGCTGCTTGCGCTCCAATACGCCGGAAGCCACCGTGCGGAAACTGGCCTCGTCCAGCTTGCGGCCGCGGTGTGGAATCACCCGCACCCGCTCCACTGGCCAATGCGAAGCACCCGCCTGTGCGGCCAGCAAGCCTTCGATGCGCTGCTGCAGCGGCGCCAGCATCGACGACAACACCCCGCCGCCGGTCCGCGACAACAGGTGCTGGGATGCCAGCAAGGCGTGCAGCTCCTCCGAGCTCAGCCACAGGCCCGGCAGCTCGAAACGGTCGCTTTCCCCACTCAGGTAGCGGAACCCGGCCTCGCCATCGCCCTCCACCGGCGCCATCAGCGCGTCACGCAGGAAGGCCAGGTCGCGGTAGACCGTGGCACGGGAACAGCTCAACTCCTCCTGCAACCGCATCACCGTGACCGGATAGCGGGCGGACTTGAGCAGACGATGCAGCGCGTTGATGCGTTCATAGCGGTCCATGCCCGGATTATGTCCGACTCCGGGCGTCAATGGAGCAGGTCGGCCACCGCTGTAATCGCGGATGAAGCCCCGGCCGCTGGATGCGCCTGAGGGTCAGGGACCATCCGGTATCATCGCAAGGCCTCCCTTTTCCGTCTCTCCCAAGGAGATCCTCCTGATGTCCCTGCGTGTTTCCCTATTGCTGCCATTGCTGCTGGCCGCCCCGCTGGCCTGGGCCGAAGACGCCACCGATACGTCCGACCTTGCCGCGATGACCTCGCCGTGGAGCGGCAGCGGCGGCGAGCTGGGCTTTGCCTCGGCCCACGGCAACAGCACCACCGAAAGCTTCAATGGCCGCCTGAAGCTGCGCTACACCGACGATGACTGGATCCACAGCATGGATCTGTTCGGTCTGCGCTCCAGCGCCGAATACACGGAAACCGCCGACGACGGCAGCACCAGCCGCAAGCGCCAGACCACTGCCAACCGCTACTCCGGCAGTGCCGGCAGCGCCCTGCAGCTGGGCGAGCACCGCCAGCTCACCGCCACGGTGCGCTATGAACGCGACGACTTCGCCACCTACGATCGCCTTGGCACCTTCGGCCTGGGCTACGGTACCCGCCTGATCGACGGCGAGCGCGTCACCCTGGACACCCAGATCGGCCCCGGTGTGCGCCGCACCCACAACTCCGAGACCGACGAGAACCGCACCGGCCTGATCGGCCGCGGCCTGTTCGACCTCAAGTTCGGCATCACCGAGAACACCGAGCTGGTCAATTCACTGCTGGTGGAATCCGGTTCATACAACACCTTCGCGCAGAACGACTTTGGTGTGTCCGTCAACATGAACAAGCACTTCGCCCTCAAGGCGGGTTGGCAGGCGCGCTACAACAGCGACGTCGCCGACCAGAAGCGCAAGACCGATACGCTGTCCACCATGAACGTGGTCTACAGCTTCAAGTAAGCAGGTGCCGGGCGACTGCCCGGCCGCCGCCTCGCTGTAGTGGGGGGGGGGGGGGGGGGGGGGGGGGGGGGGGGGGGGGGGGGGGGGGGGGGGGCGGGGGGGGGGCGGGCGGGCGCGCGGGGGGGGGGGCGGGGGGGGGGGGGGGGCGGGCGG
>NZ_JBRREC010000083.1:0-23589 GCF_056760015.1 Stenotrophomonas sp. STEN029
GCACTACGGCTTCTGCCCCCTCCCTTTCGCGCAGCGAAGGGGAGGGTTGGGGAGGGGTGCTTTTTCCTGTTAACACATCTGCCGAGCATGGCTCGGCACTACAAGAAGCCAAAACAAGAAAGGCGCCCTGCGGCGCCTTTCTTGTTTCCAACATCCCAGAAAATCACTCCCGCGGCGGCACCACATCCTTGGCCTCGCTGCCGAAGCTGCCTTCGGATTCCGCTGCCAGATAGGCAAACACGGTGTAGGCCGCCACATTCTGGGCAAGGGCCTTCGGGTCGATCTTGTCCAAGGTATCGTCCGGGGTGTGGTGCAGGTCGAAATAATCGGTTCCGTCCTGTGCCAGCCATGCCCATGCACCGCCCTTGGCCGCCAGGGGGCCTACGTCGGGGCCGGGGCCGCCTTGGTTGGCGCGGTATTCGATACCCAGCGGCGCCAGCGCTTCGCCGATCTGGCGGGTGGCCTCACGCGATTCCGCCGGATTGCCGGAACCGGTGTTGAAGGCATAGATGCGGCCCGCACCGAAGTCGCTCTCGGCGGCGATGTGCTGCTGCACGATTTCGCCGTCAGCCACGCGGGCAGCTGCATAGGCCTTGCCACCGTGCAGACCCTGCTCTTCATTGGCGAAGGCGATGACGCGGATGGTGCGCTTGGGGGCCTGCTTGAGCTGGCCGATCAGATGGCCGGCGGCCATGGTGATGCCGACGCCGGCGCCGTCATCGATGGCGCCGGTACCCAGATCCCAGGAATCCAGGTGACCGCCGATCACCACCACTTCCTTGGGCAGGCTGCGGCCGGTGATTTCGCCGATCACGTTCTGCGAGGTATAGCTGCCATCCCAGCCGCAATCCAGCGCGATGCGGATGCGGGTAGGACCGCGCGCAACCAGACGATTGAGCTGGTCGGCATCCGGGCCGGAGAGCGCGGCCGACGGCACCGGCGTCAGGCCTTCGTCGTAGCGGGTGATGCCGGTATGCGGCATGCGATGCGAATCGGTGCCAGCCGAGCGCATGATGAAGCCGACCGCACCCTTGCGGATCGCTTCGGACGGGCCACGGCTGCGCACACTGCCGCCGATGCCATAGTCAGCGCCATCCCGCTTGCGGGTCATGGTGAAGTCGACATAGGCGATCTTGCCGGCCAGCGAGCCTTCCGGCGCCGCCTTCAGTGCATCCAGACCTTCAAAGCGCACAATCTCGGCTTCCACCGTGCCGGCTGGGCTTCCGCCCAGGGCGGTGATGGTCAACGGCTGCGGATGTGCGCCAAGTACCGAGGCGTGTTCGCTGCGGCGCTCCCACTTCGGGAAGGTCACTGGCTCGGTCCACACCTTGTCGAAGCCCAGTTCCTTGAACTTGGCCTTGGCCCATTCCACCGCACGTGCGTCGGCTTCGCTGCCAGCCATACGCGGGCCAACTTCGGTAGTCAGCGATTCCACCACCTGCCAGCCGGTGTTGTCCGCCAGCGCCTGTGCTCGCAGCTCGGCGGCCTTGGTCAGCGCCTCCTGTGGAATATGGGTGGGCGCTGCGTTGGCAGCGGCCGAGGTGCACAGCAGGAGGAGGGCAAGGGAAAGAGCACGGCGACGCATAGTCAATTCCAAGGTGATTTGTCGAGTCAGGGTAACAGTGAGCGGATGTAGGTGAATGTGCCGGTTGGGATGTGTGGAAGTCTTGGTGGTCGCTAGGAGGTTCCCCTGCTGGCGGCCCCCGTGGACATTCGCTAGGCGATACAGGCAGCTGGAACGGTGACAAACAAGGACGGGCTTTTCTTGTGTTGCGATGCAGCATCGCAGGCGAGGCTGAGCACCCCCACCGGTTTGGTGGATTGCTCGGGAACACGTGATGAGATTGCGATACAAGACGGCAGGGACGTTGTTGATGCTGGCATTGCCAGTACTCGGTTTTGCGCAGGCCCACTCCATGGACGATGTGCGTTTCACCGGTCCGTTGCTGACTCCGGGTCCGGCAGCGATGCCGCAGGGCGAGCTATTCGCCCAGCCGTATTGGATATACAGCCGCACCCGTGGCGTCTACGACGATCACGGCGATCACCATACGCTGGATGCACACGACAGCAGCCAGTTGCTCAGCCTGCTGCTCAGTGGCGGCATCAGCGATCGCCTGACGGGCGAGTTGGTGCTCAATGGCAGCCGCTCCGCGCACGGCGCCCAGCACAGTGATGGCTACCGCATTGGCGACAGCGCGGCTCGGCTGCGCTACCAGTTGCACGCGGGTGATGCGCTGACCGGTGGGATGACCCTGGCGGTGATGCTGAGTCAATCGCTGGCGACCGGACGGCATGACCGATTGGGTGAGAACACGTTCAATGGCCAAGGTAGCGGGGTGTATCGCACCGGGCTCTCGTTGCTGGGACAGCAGGTGCTGTGGCTGCCGAATGGGCGGCCGCTGCGCTGGCGCTGGCAGACCGCCTGGAGTCCGTCGCCGGGCAGCGTTTCGGTGGTCGGGCGGAGCGTGTATGGCACCGAGCAGGGTTTCCGCGGCACGCTTGATGCCGGTGCCGCGGTCAGTGGTGCATTGGGGCTGGAGTACAGCATCAACCGCAGCTGGGTGTTGGCCCTGGACCTGACCGCCAGCACGCAGTCGGGCAATGTGCTGGCGGGCAGCGTGGCCGATGCGACCGGTCAGCGGAAGGCGCTGCGCCAGAATGGCCCACGCAGCCGCGCCTTCAGTATTGCGCCGGCCGTGGAATACATCATCAACGACCAGATCGGTGTGCTGTTCGGCGTGCAGGCGTCGCTGCCGGGTGGGCGCAACAGCACCTCTTATGTCAGCCCGCAGGTGTCGATGACGATGACGTTCTAATAGCTGCATACGGCAACGGCCGGGAACCCCGGCCGTTGTTGGCAAGCAGGTTGATCGATCAGTGCTTGTTGAGGCTGTCGCGGATTTCGCGCAGCAGCAGCACTTCCTCGGTCGGTTCCGGCGCAGCGGCCGGGGCTTCTTCCTTCTTGCGGGACAGGCGGTTGACCACCTTGACCAGCATGAAGATCGCGAAGGCGACGATGATGAACTGGATCAGCGTGTTGATGAAGTCACCATAGCCCAGCACCACAGCCGGGATTTCCTTGCCATCGGCGCCCATCTTGGCCGGTGCCAGGGTCCAGGCGAGGCTGGAGAAATCGACATTGCCGACCAGCATGCCGATCGGCGGCATGATTACCTTGTCCACCAGCGAGGTGACGATCTTGCCGAACGCGCCACCAATGACCACACCGACCGCGAGGTCGATGACGTTGCCGCGCATCGCAAATTCCTTGAATTCGCTGATCATTCCCATGTGTTTCTCCTAGGTATGCGTGAAAGGGAGCTGGCGCAGACTACTCCAGTGGATGTAATCAGACGATCACGCCGTCGCGCTGTGCGATTTTTCCGAGACGTGCGCTGAAGCGATCGCCGGCGTACAGCGCGGCGACGCCAGCCGGGGTGCCCATGAAGACCAGGTCGCCGGCGCGCAGTGCGTAGAGCTTGGACAGTTCGTGCAGGATATCGGCGACGTTCCAGATCATCTGGTCCAGCGTGGACGTCTGCCGAAGTTCGCCGTTGATCTCCAGCGACAGCTCCAGCGGCGCCAGATCACCGACCTCGGATGCCAGCACGAGGCTGCTGACCGGAGCGGAATGGTCAAAACCCTTGGCGATATCCCAGGGGCCGCCCTTGGCCTTGGCGGCTGCCTGCAGGTCGCGGCGGGTCAGGTCCAGACCGACACCGTAGGCCAGCACCAGCTCCATCGCCTGATCCACGGCGAGCACGCCGGCGGGCGCATCCTTGCCGAGTGCCACGACCAGCTCCACTTCGTGGTGCAGGTCGGAGGTGGCAGTCGGATAGGGGATGGGCGCATCGCCGACCACGATGGCATCGGCTGGCTTCATGAAGAACATCGGCTGGCCGCGTTCGCTGGCCGAGGCCGGCGCAGCCGCGCCCATCTCGCGGGCGTGATCGGCAAAATTGCGGCCCACGCAGTAAATGCGGCGCACCGGGAAGGTGCCACCACCGGCGACCGGGATGCGGGGCTGGGGCAGGGCGGGAATCAGGTCAGTCATGGTTGCGTCCAGGTGAATCGACGCAAAAGTCTAGCGGACAAAAGCGCTTTCTGTTGCGCAGAAACGCTGTGCTGAAGTGCCGGCTTGTGGGAGCGGCACAAGCCGCGAAGCAGATGGTCGAGCAGATTGCGGGTATGCCGGTAGTTTCAACCGTGCTGGCTTCGCGGCTTATGCCGCTCCCACAACTTGACCGGCGCCGGGAGCGCTTCTTTGTAGGAGCGACGTGAGCCGCGAAGCAGATGGTCGATCAGATCGCCGACATGCCGGGAGTTTCAACTGTGCCGGCTTCGCGTCTCACGCCGCTCCTACAGTCTGAGGGCACCGGTAAGGCCTCTGCCGAGCATGGCTCGGCACTACCGCTTCTGCTCCCTCCCTTTCGCGTAGCGAAGGGGAGGGTTGGGGAGGGGTAAGTGCTTCGCTGGTTGGTGCATCTGTGGCATCGCGGCGCTTGCTGCACCGCCGGGAAAGCCCCTGCCGAGCATGGCTCGGCACTACAGACAAGCGTTAGCGTGCCTGCGGCAGGGCGGCCTTGCGCACTACGCGGTACTCGGCGTCGACCACGGTCGGGTCGGCCTTGCGCATGGCGCTGGCCTTGCGCGATGCAAACAGCTTCCAGGCGATGCCGCCCAGGATCATGGCCGCGCCAATGAACACGCCGCCGACCACCAGCACCGCAAGGATTGCGATGCCGAGCAGGCCCAAGGCAACGCGCACCAACGGGTTGCGCGGTTTGCGCGGCTCGAACAGGTTGCGCAGCTTGGCGAATTGGACGTAACGGATGTTCATGAAAGCTCTATGACGTTGAGTCTGCTGTGGAGTATCAGGTGCGATCAGACCAATTGCGTGAAGTTGTCGTTAATTGATGTCTGAATAGGGGGCGGGACACTGCCGTGAGTCAGCTTCGCTTTGGCCTTGGCTGCCCATGCGACAATAAGGGCATTACTTGCATCGGTGTTTCAATGTCCAGCGCCATCGCTTCCGGATTCGAACTATGCCCGCTGGCTGCCGTGCCTGATCAGGGCTTTCATGCGGTGGTGGCGGTGGTTGATGGCGATGCCGAAACCTTGGTCTTGTACCGCGATGGCGATGCGGTGCGGGCGTGGTTGAACGTCTGCCCGCACGCTGGACGTGCCCTGGATTGGGCGCCGGGACAGTTCCTCAAGAGCCGAGAAGGACATCTGGTCTGCGCCGTGCACGGTGCTTCGTTCGAGCTGGAAGGTGGTATCTGCGTCGCAGGTCCGTGCAAAGGTGACTCGCTGCGCGCGGTCCCGGTGCTGGTGAGCGATGAAAAGGTGTTGCTGGGTTGAAGGCTGGGCAAGCGGTTTTGCAGGCGCTGTGGCTTTTGTAGGAGCGGCGTAAGCCGCGAAGCCATTGGTGCTTCAGGGCCGATAGTGTCTGTTGATCGGCAAAACCCGCTGTTCGCTGGGTGGCTGGTGGGTCTCCGCCGCTAGCGCCGGCAGGTGCACTGGCTTCGCGGCTTACGCCGCTCCTACAGGATCCGGAGCCTTTCAGAACATGATGTTGATCATGATCACCACGATCACGGTATAGAGCAGCGACAGCGGTCCACCGACCCGCCACATCTCGCGCGGGGTGTACTTGGCGGGGCCCATTGCCATCGAGATCACCGGGTTGGACGCGGTCATCAGGTTGTTGGACGCCGACAAGGCCACGATCAGCGCGAACGCGGTGGGGTTGCCGCCGGCAGCCAAGGCCAGGTTCACTGCGATCGGTACCATCACGATGGTGGCGCCGACATGGCTGATCACCAGCGAGAAGGCGGTGGTCAGCAACGCCAAGGCGATCTCCAGCGCCCACACAGGGATGCCGGCGGGCAGTTTGTCGATGGTGTGACCGGCGATCCAGGCGGCCGCGCCACTGCTGTCCATCGCCCAGCCCAGCGGGATCAGGCCGGCCATCATGAAAATGGTCTTCCAGTTGATCGCTGCGTAAGCCTCGTCCATGCGTAGCACGCCGGTCAGCAGCATGCCTGCCACGCCGGTAAGCAGGGTCAGGGCCACCGGCAGGTGCGAGGTGAGTGCGATGATGATGGTCAGTGCGAAGATCGCCATCGCGATCTTGAACTTGTGCGGGCGCTGCTCGCCCTTTGGGTAGTCGGTGACCACCACGAAGTCGCGGCTTTCGGCGGCAGTTGCCAGGTCCTGCCAGATGCTGTGGAAGACCAGCATGTCGCCGGCACGCAGTGGGGTATTGCGCACGTCCTCGCGGATCACCTGCTTGTCGCGGTTGATCGCCAGCAGGCTGATGCCGCGTTCCTTGCGCAGGCGCAGCTCACCGGCGGTCTTGCCGATCAGGCGCGAGGTTGGTGGCACCACCGCTTCGGAAATGCCGGCGCGGGCCGGGTTGAACAGGTCGCCCAGCTGCTTCAGGCGCGAGGACATGCGCAGGAACTGGTTCTGCGCGAAGTCCGAGACCTGCCGACGTGGACCCATTACGCCCAGTGCACTACCGACCCAGATGCGCATGTCCGCCGGTGGCGACAGGCGTGTGTCGTCGCCGGTTTTCAGTGCAAGGAACAGTGGAGCGTCGAACAGGTTTTCAGCCTCGCCCACGGTCATGCCGACCAGAGGGCTCTCGGCGGTGACCAGCAGTTCGAAGACATCGCCTTCAATGCCGTAGGCCTTGGCGAAATAGCTTTCGGTTCGGGCTGGGGCCTGGCCGTCTTCGCTTTCGGTTTCCTCTTCCTGCAGTTTGCGGCTGCCGTAGAAGCGGAAATAGGCCAGCGAGGCGATCAGCAGTGCCACGCCAATCGGCAGCGGCGCGAACATGCGCAGCGGTTCGATGGTGGCGGTGCCTGATGGCAGGTTGTTGTTGGCCGAGACCAGCAAGTCGTTGAGCAGGATCAGCGGCGAGTTGCCGACCATGGTCAGCGCGCCACCCATCACGATGGCGGCGGAGATCGGCAGCAGCTGGCGCTTCAGGGTGAGCGCGGTGCGCGAAGCCAGACGCGATGCGACCGGCAGGTACAGCGCCATCACCGATGGGTTCTGCATGAACGAGGAGTTCAAGCCGGCGGTCGCGCTGGTCAGCAACAGCAGCCGTTGTTCCAGTCCATGCGAACGCCGCAGCAGCCAGCCGGCCAGCCGGTTAAGCGCGCCAGTACGGTCCAGGCCGGCGCCGAGAATGGTGGTGGCGATGATGCTCATCACCGCGTTACCGGAGAAGCCGCCGAAGATTTCCTCCGGTGCAATCAAGCCGGTGACGCCCAGCACCACCATCACCACCAGCGCCACCACGTCGGCGCGGATGCGCTCGAACAGGAACATCGCCATCGTGAAGCCCACCAGCCCGAGCACGAGCTTCATATCGGTGGTGAGCGTCAGCGCGGTATCCATCAGGGCAGTGGCTTCAAAGAGGAGAGCTGGGACGGTTTGACAGTGCACTCTGCCATCAACGCTGCGCAGGAGGCGTGTTCGGCAATCTCATGGAAGCGTGCAGCTGTCATCGCGTCCTCATCACTCAGCCGGCGTCCGTGTTGCCGGGCTTGTCATACAGCAGATCCCAGACGCCATGGCCCAGCTTCTGCCCGCGGGTCTCAAAGTGGGTCTGCGGACGCCAGTCCGGACGCGGCACCGCGCCACGCGGGCCGGCGCGGTTGACCAGACCGGGCGTGGCGTCGAGCACGTCCCACATCTGCTCGGCGTAGTCTTCCCAGTCGGTGGCGCAATGCAGACGGCCGCCAACGCGCAATTTGCGCACCAGCAACTCAGCAAAGGCCGGCTGCACCAGACGGCGCTTGTTATGGCGCTTCTTGTGCCAGGGATCCGGGAAGTAGATGCGGATCTCGTCCAGCGCGCCGTCGGCGACTTCCTTCTCCAGCACTTCCACGGCGTCGTGGTGGTAGAGCTTGACGTTGTCGGCATTGTCATCGGCCAGCGCATTGAGCAGGCGACCCACGCCCGGTGCGTGCACCTCGATGCCGATGTAGTCCTTGGAGGTGTCGAACTGGGCGGCGTAGCGCAGCGCGGCGCCGTTGCCAAAGCCAATCTCCATCACCTTGGGCGCATTGCGGCCAAAGGTGGCGTCCAGGTCGCGCGGCTCGCCATTGAAGTCGATGCCGAAGCGCGGCCAACGGTCGTCGAACGCGCGCTGCTGGGCCGGGGTGAAGCGGCCCTGGCGCAGTACGAAGCTGCGGATCTCGCGGCGGCCTTCGGTCACGGTGAAGGGCTTGGGCGGCGCCTTGGAGCCCGCGCTGTCAAAAGGATTGGTCATCAGCCGATCAGCCCATCAACGGGAGAGGAGGCGCTGGCGTAGCGCTTGCGCGGGATGCGGCCGGCGAGGAAGGCCTCGCGGCCAGCTTCCACGGCCTTGCGCATGGCGCTGGCCATCAGCACCGGGTTGCGGGCGCCGGCAATGGCGGTGTTCATCAACACGCCGTCGCAGCCCAGCTCCATGGCGATGGCCGCGTCCGAGGCGGTGCCGACGCCGGCATCGACGATGATCGGCACCTTGGCGTTCTCGATGATCTCGATCAGGTTGTACTTGTTCTGGATGCCCAGCCCCGAACCAATTGGTGCTGCCAGCGGCATCACCGCGGCGCAGCCGATTTCCTCCAGGCGCTTGGCCAGGATCGGGTCATCGGAGGTGTAGACCATGACGTCGAAACCGTCCTTGACCAGCTGTTCGGCGGCCTTGAGGGTAGCCATCACGTCCGGGTACAGGGTCTTCTGGTCGCCCAGCACTTCGAGCTTGGTCAGGTTGTGGCCGTCCAGCAGCTCACGGGCCAGGCGGCAGGTGCGCACGGCGTCTTCGGCGGTATAGCAGCCGGCGGTATTGGGCAGGATGGCGTAGCGGTCCGGCGGCAGTACATCGAGCAGGTTGGGCTCGCCCGGGTTCTGGCCGATGTTGGTGCGGCGGATGGCCACGGTGACGATCTGGGCGCCAGCGGCTTCGGTAGCCAGGCGGGTTTCTTCCAGATCCTTGAACTTGCCGGTGCCGGTCAGCAGCCGGGATGAATAGGTTTTGCCGGCGATGACCAGCGAATCGGTGGGGACATTTGCATTCATGCCCGAATTATCACCCATCCAGCCTACGTGTAGTGCCGAGCCATGCTCGGCATGGGGCAAGCCAGCACTGTAGTGCCGAGCCATGCTCGGCATGGGCTATCCCCGGTAAAGCCCCGACGCAGCATGACTGCGCTCTACAGATGGTGCCGACAGCCGCCGCTGTCGCTCCCTCCCTTTGCCGCAGGCAAGGGCAGGGCTGGGGAGGGGTTGGCTTTTCCGCCCTTTGTGTATGGGCAGCTTCGCGGCTTGCGCCGCTCCCACAAGTTTGATGCTGCGCCGGTAACGCTCCTGCCGAGCATGGCTCGGCACTACCTGGTTGCGGCGCTTCAACCGCCGCCCAGCGCGTGCACGATTTCCACCACGTCACCGTCCTGCAGCCGATGGTTCGCATGCTGGCTGCGCGGAATGATGTCGCCGTTGATCTCGACCGCCACGCGGCGTTCGGCCAGCCCTTCGGCGGCCAATAGTTCGATCAGGGTCAAAGCGGGCTGCAGCTGGCGGGGTTCGCCATTCAGATGGATGTTCATGCCGCCATTCTCGCCACAGCCGCGGCAAAAGCCCAGCGGACAGACAGTTTGCGGCGGCGCAGCGTGTGTGTCTTGCGCGGTAATGAAAACATAACAACGTGCGGCGGCGTATGTCTGTCCGCTTTCCCCCATCCAGGAGTTGAACATGTCTCTTTCCCTTCGCCCGCTGCGCGCCGCCGTGGCTGTCGCCATTGCCTTGGCTGCGGCGCCGGCCATGGCGCAGTCACCGTATTCCAAGACGGTGTTCTTCGGTGACAGCCTGACCGATACCGGCTACTTCCGTCCGGTGCTGATGCAGTTGGATCCGAATGCTTCGCTGGTGGGTCGCTTCACCACCAACCCGGGTTGGGTGTGGGCGGACTATATCGCCGACCAGTACGGTACCAATGCCAGTCCCAACGGCAACGGCCAGACCGGTGACAACTACGCTGTTGGCGGCGCGCGTGTGGGTGTGGACACTGTCGGCGCACTGGGTGCAACGCCGTCGATGAAAACCCAGATGACCAAGTACCTGGCCGCCAACGGTGGCAAGGCTGACGCCAATGCGTTGTACACAGTGTGGGGCGGTGCAAACGATCTGTTTGCCGTGCAGGCGGCGCCAGCGCAGGCGCAGGCCATCATCGGTGCGGCGGTGGCCGACCAGATCGGCATCGTCGGCTCGCTGAAGTCCGCTGGCGCCCAGTACGTGATGGTCCCGACGCTGCCTGATATCGGCTTGACCCCGGCCTCCCGTGCAGGCGGTGCCGTTGGCATGGCGCAGGGCACCGCGCTGGCCAAGACCTATAACGACGCGCTGTTTGGTGGGTTGAAGCAGGCTGGCTTGCAGGTGATTCCGGTCGATACCTTCAGCATCCTGCAGGAGATCGTCGCCAACCCGGGTACCTATGGCTTCACCAATGTCAGTAACATGGCCTGCACTTCGGCCTCGTCGCTGACCTGCTCGCCGTTGAGCCTGGTGGCGCCGAATGCCAACAACACTTATGTGTTCGCCGATGGCGTGCATCCGACCACGGCTGCCCACCAGATCCTCGGTCAGTACGCCATCTCGGTACTGGAGGCGCCGCGTCTGCAGCAGATCCTGAGCCATTCGGCACAGACCACCGGTCGCGCCCGTGCCGATCAGGTTGGCGCGCATGTGGGCTCGCGTCCGGCTGATGGCCTGAGCTGGTGGGGCAATGTGCGCGGCGACATGCAGCGTTATGACCATGCCGATCTCTATGATGGCCTGGCACCGGCCGGCCTGTTCGGTGTGGATTGGGCGCGTGACGGCATGGTGCTCGGCGCCTTCGCCGGCTACGGCCGCATGGATGCTGATTTCGGCAACAGCAAGGGTGACTTCACCCAGGACGACACCACCCTGGGTCTGTTCGCCGGCTGGTACGGTGATCGCGCATGGGTCAATGGCCAGGTGAGCTACAGCTGGCTGGGTTACGACGTTACCCGCAAGGTGCAGCTCGGCCCGGCTACCCGTGAGCACAAAGGCTCGCCGGATGGCAGCAACCTGACCGCAGCGATCAATGCTGGCTATGAATTCGGCCAGGCCGGTGGCTTCCGTCACGGCCCGGTGGCGGCTGTGGTCTGGCAGAAGGTGAAGCTGGACGGCTACGTGGAAAGCAATGCCAGCGCTACTGCGTTTGGCTATGGCGACCAGGACCTGGATTCGACCGTTGGCCGCATCGGCTGGCAGGCCCGCTTCGATGGCGGCAACGTGAAGCCCTATGTGCAGGTCACCTACGACCATGAGTTCGAGGACGGCAAGCAGGCCAGTGCCTGGTTGCAGACCATGGCGGACGTCGGCATGTACAAGGTGCCGGGGCTGGAGTTTGACCGCAACTACGCCACCGCGGTGCTGGGTGCACGTCTGAGCCTGTTCGGCCTGGAAAGCAATATCGGCCTGAGCACCACCACGATGCAGAAGTCCGCCCGTGATGCGACGGTGTTCGCCAGCTTTGGCGGCAGCTTCTAAGCCGCTGTAGCAGCAATCAAGCAGGTGTTGTGTGTGGGAGGCGGTGCCGCGTTTGCGGCATCGCCTCTTTTTTGGAGGCTGTGTGGGCGTGGGTTGTGGGCTGCTGTTTGCACAGCGTCGTAGCCCGGGTAAGCGCAACGCACCCGGGGGCGTGGTTCTAGTTCCCGGGTGCGCTGTGCTTACCCGGGCTACGGCCTTGTCGTCGGCATTGGTCCGCAGGCAGAAACGTCCGATAAGGCTTTTTTGAGCAGGGAACGCGCAGTCGTGGACATTGCTTTGTCCCTGCGTGGCGCATAGACTTCAGCCTCGCCAAAGCGGGCGTAGCTCAATGGTAGAGCTGTAGCTTCCCAAGCTACTGACGAGGGTTCGATTCCCTTCGCCCGCTCCATTCCTGGCGGTTTTTCGGGGGATGCGTGCGGCACGGTGCCTGGTCTCGCTTTACCTGTCGATGAAGGCCCTCCCAACGGCGCGATCAAGATCATCCGGGACCGGTTACGCCGCGATATGCTGCGCGCCTACCGACCACTCCCGCCGCGATGAAACTGGCCATTCTTTCCCGTAATACCAAGCTGTACTCGACCCGTCGTCTGGTCGAAGCTGCACGCAGCCGCGGCCATACCGTGCGCATTCTCGACCCGCTGCGCTGCTATATGCGCATCACCTCCAGTGGCTTCGGCATGCACTACAAGGGCAAGGCGCTGACCGGGATAGACGCGGTGATCCCGCGCATCGGTTCCTCCATCACCCGCTACGGCACGGCGGTGCTGCGCCAGTTCGAGATGATGGGCGCGCGTACCCCCAATCCGTCCGATGCCATCCTGCGCGCGCGCGACAAGCTGCGCGCGCATCAGCTGCTGGCGGCCAAGGGCATCGACATGCCGGTGACGGTGTTCGGTGACAACCCGGACGATACCGATGACTTGTTGTCGATGCTGGGGCCGCCGCCGCATGTGGTGAAGCTCAGCGAAGGCACGCAGGGCCGGGGGGTGATCCTCACCGAGAAGCTCAGTGCTTCCAAGGGCACCGTCGAGGCCTTGCGAGGGTTGTACGCCAACTTCCTGGTGCAGGAATTCATCGCCGAGGCCCAGGGCGCGGACCTGCGTTGCCTGGTGGTGGGCGACCAGGTGGTGGCGACCATGCGCCGCCAGGCGCAGGAAGGGGACTTCCGCTCTAACCTTCATGCCGGCGGCGTTGCCGAGCGGGTGGTCTGCAGCAAGGCCGAGCAGCAGGTGGCGATTCGTTCGGCCAAGGCATTGGGGTTGGGCATTGCCGGCGTCGACCTGATCCGCTCCAAGCGTGGGCCCCTGGTGCTGGAGGTCAATTCGACCCCGGGTCTGGAGGGCATCGAGGGGGTCTCAGGGGACGATATCGCCGGGCGCATGATCGAATACGTGACCAGCCTCAAGCGCTGAAGCCGGGATGCGATTTCTTTGCATGGTTTTAACAAGCCTTTAATCCGGCTGGCCCTAGCCTATTTCCACTGTACCCAGCCCTCCTCAGTGGGTCCGGTGATCGGGAATTTTTAAGGCCCTGGCGGTTTCCGTCGGGGCCTTGTTTTTTAGTGGCGGTCTGGGGTGTTTGCTCTATATGCTTGGAGAATGGCCTTGGTGGCTTGGTCAGGTTCCGCCCTTTTTCTTTTCTCTACTGCAAGGAGCTTTTGTGAAGATCAGGAGTCTCGTTATTCTGGCGTGTCTGGTGCAGTCCTTCTCAGCGGGTGCGTCCGATATCAAAGTAGAAAAAAGCATCGACGTACAGGCGCCTTTCGCGGCGCAGGCTCAGAAGATCAGGCAGGATCTGATGGGAGATGATTACGCTGAAATTTCCAGGGAAGATCGCAGCAAGGTCGATTCGGCACTGCAGCGGATGGAAGCGTTGCTCGCGGGCGATGCTGAGATTGCAAAGCTGAATGAAGCCGATAAGGTCCAGTTGTTCAACGACCAGGAACTGGTCAATGCTGTACTGACCAAAGCGCGTGATGATAGTCGCCTTGTTTGCCGTCGTGAAAAAACCGTCGGCTCCCACCGCGCAACATCACAGTGCTTGACTGTAGCCGAGAGGCGTCGGCTCAGGGAACAATCCTTTGAATTGCTTCAGGCTAATCAGCGCGATTTGTCGAAGCCGCAAGTGAACTAAGGGCGGACTAGTGAGAATTCTCGTAATCGAAGACAACAGCGACATCGCTGCCAACCTTGGGGACTATCTCGAGGATCGTGGTCATACGGTGGACTTCGCCGCCGATGGCGTGACCGGCCTGCATCTGGCCGTGGTGCACGAGTTCGATGCGATCGTGCTGGATCTGAATCTGCCAGGCATGGACGGCATCGAAGTCTGCCGCAAGCTGCGCAACGATGCGCGCAAGCAGACGCCGGTGCTGATGCTTACCGCGCGTGACTCGTTGGACAACAAGCTGGCAGGCTTCGATTCCGGTGCCGATGACTACCTGATCAAGCCATTCGCGCTGCAGGAAGTTGAAGTGCGGCTCAATGCGTTGTCGCGACGCGGCAAGGGTGCACACACCCGCGTGCTGGAGGTGGGGGATCTGGAATACAACCTCGATACGCTGGAAGTGCGCCGCCAAGGCAAGCTGCTGCAGCTCAACCCGACCGCGTTGAAGATCCTGCAGGCCTTGATGGAGGCATCACCGGCGGTGGTTACCCGCCAGGAACTTGAAACCCGTGTCTGGGGTGAGGAGCTGCCGGATTCGGATTCCCTGCGCGTGCATATCCATGGCCTGCGCGCGGTGGTCGACAAGCCGTTTGAAGTACCAATGATCCAGACCCGTCACGGCATTGGTTACCGTATCTCCGCACCCGATGCCTGAATCAGCATTACCTGAGCCTGTGCGCAAGCGGGGGCGGTACCGCCGCCGCCTGCGCAGCCGCATCATCGTCTCGTTTGTGCTGTTGGGTTTTTGCCTGACGGCGTTGTTCGCCGTGGCTGCGTGGAATTTACGTGCCCGTGTTGAGAATCAATTGATTGAGCGGACATTGCAGCGCGAGGTCAGTAATCTGGTTTCTCAGGTGGAGACCAATCCAGGTGAGTCGCCGTTCTTTCTGATGTTCGACGCCCGCACCTGGAGCCCTGAAAACGCTTACAAGGTTGACCCTTTGTACCGCGACCTGAGTGACGGCATACATGATATTCGGCAGCAAGCACCAGATGGCAGCTGGCACGTCTACAAGGTCGCGATAAGCAAGGGTGTCGATCCCAAGGGTACCCCGTTTACCAGTCTGATTCGGTATGACGTATCGGATGCAGCGGAGGCGACGGGCCAGTTGCTACGCTTGTTGCTTATCGCAGTCGTGCTTTTCACAGTGTTGAGTCTGGTGCTGGGCTGGTGGTCGGCTTCTCGCGTCATGCGCCCTGTGTCTGATCTGGCCGCACGGTTGCGCGCCTATCGCGGTGGTACCAAGCACCCTGAGCCTTTGGCGCCGCGTTTTCCTGATGACGAAGTTGGCCAGTTAGCGGAGGCGCTGGATGATTACTCCGAACGTCTGACTGAGGTAGTACAGCGTGACCGCGAGTTCAATGCTGACGTGAGTCACGAACTGCGCACCCCACTTGCAGTGATCCGTGGGGCTACCGAACTGCTGTTGGCGCGGCCCAATCTGGACGAAAAAGTGTTGCAACGTCTGCAACGGATCCAGCGTGCAGAGCAGCAGTGCAGTGACTTGATTGGTTCCTTGCTGCTGTTGTCGCGCAACGAGCGGGCCCAAGGCAGCAGCAACGTCGCAAGGGTCGCAGAGCAATTGCTGGAATCGCATCGGGCTCAGCTTGGCGGCAAGCCGCTGGAGCTGGTACTGGAGGGATCGCGCGAGTTGGTGGTCAACGCGCCAGAGTCGGCGCTGTCTGTGGCGCTGGGCAATCTGATCGGGAATGCCGTCAAGTATTCCCAGGAAGGCAGGGTGCTGGTGCGGGTGAGCAGCAATGCCGTGGAAGTGATCGATAACGGGCCTGGCCTGAGCGAGAAAGATGCTGCCAGCCTGTTCCAGCGCGGCTATCGCGGTACCCATGCTGGGCATTCGCAGGGCGGCGGTATCGGCTTGTCCATTGTCAGCCGACTTTGCGCGCTCTACGGCTGGCAGGTGAGTATTAGTCCTGGTAAAGAGCGCGGCGTGATCGCTACGCTGACATTTGCACCGGAGCAGATCTAATTTTGCCCCTGAACCTTGGGTATCTATCTAAGGAAAAAATAGCTAAATCGTGTAGCTCCTGGCTTAGCCAAGCCAGAGTGGAGTGAGAGTTGGTTTTATTGTGGTCGATGTTGAGATATTCAAAGACTTGGGTCTTTGCTTGTTAAGGCGCGGTGAAGCGCAGGTCGTTGTTTGCTTCGGTATTGAGGCTTGTGATTCCAATATTCCATTGCAGCGTTGTAGTAGTGCTCCCGCTTGGGGCTCATACAGGCGATCACCTTGTGCCAGTCGAGCATGCAGCTCTTCGCATGTGACTAGTGTTGACGACTACTGCTGGGGATACATGATTTCGGATTAGTTCCTCACTAGGCTTGCACAAAGCGGATTGGAAAACAGCGCGGCTTTCGCCGCGCTGTCGTAGTTATCTCTTCTCGTAACGAACATATGGAATAGTGCACCCGTCTTCCTTTCGGCATGGCTCGCTGAAAGGATTTTTGCCATCGATAACTATGATTCGATCATTGTTTGTTGGCAGTTTAGGGCTGTTATTAGGCGGGAAGGGTGATGGGGATGGGGTGGGGGATGGCTTTGGCTGCGGTGCATTCTGTGCGAAGACACTTGCACTGATTAGCGAGAGAAAAAGGAATGCGGGGGCAAAGATCTTCCTGTTCATAAAAAACTCCTTTGAGCCATTTGCTCGATTGAATGCTAACACCATCAATCAGAGTGGCGTTTACTTCTTATGCGTATGTCTTTGGCGGATTTTGCATCTGCTGGGGGTAGAGTTGAGGCAGTTCTGAGTGATGCCGGTTTTGTGGAGGGGTAGGTGCTAGCTTCCCGTCCTGTCAGAACCTAGTGGTCAATTCGGGTGAATGGTTTCAGTGGATATCTTTTTATACAGGGCATCTAGTATTTCGATATGCGCCTGCAACGCATCCGGATGACCGTCATTGACGATCACATCGTCAGCCAATGCCAAGCGCTGCGCGCGGCTGGCCTGCGCCTGGATCATGCGTTCGGCCAGCGCAGCATCGATGTTGTCGCGGCTGAGCAGACGTGCATGTTGCACCTCCTCCGGCGCGTCGACCACCAGGACACGTTGCAGCCACGGATAGGTTGCTCGGCCGCCGGCCTCAGTGAGCAGAGGGATGGCGGCAATCGCATAAGGGCTGGTGGCCGCCTCACAAATGCCGCGCACGCGGGCACGGATGGCGGGATGGGTGATGGCTTCAAGCGCGCGGCGTTCATCGGGGTTGGCGAACACGCGCTGGCGCAGGTGGGCTCGATCCAGGCTGCCATCGGCCTGCAGGACCTCGGCACCAAACAGCTCGGCAATCGCCGCAAGCCCGGGGCTGCCGATCGCCACCACCTCGCGCGCTGCGATATCCGCATCTGCTACGGTGATGCCCAGTGCCTCGAAGCGCCGGCTGACTTCACTCTTGCCCGAGGCGATGCCGCCGGTCAGTCCGACGATGAAGCTGCTCATGCGATTACTCCAAAACAACAATGGCCCTTGAAGGGCCATTGTCGCTTGCGATCACTTATTGCTGAAAGCCTGCCAGTCGCATGTAGCCGCCTATCATCTGGTCGCCCCACATGAAGACCAGCCAGCCGGCGATGGCCAGGTAGGGGCCGAAGGGGATAGGCGTGGCGCGGTCGCGGCCGCGCGAGTACAGCCAGATCGAGCCGATAATGGCGCCGACCAGCGACGACAGCAGGATGATCGGCAGGATGCCCTTCAGTCCGCACCAGGCACCCAGTGCCGCCAGCAGCTTGAAGTCGCCGTGGCCAATACCTTCCTTGCCTGTGATCTGCTTGTACAGCCACCACACTGTCCATAGCGAGAGATAACCAACCGCTGCACCTATCAATGCTGGCTTGGTGGGCATGTACAGGTTGTCCATGCTGCCGATCAGGCCCAACCACATCAATGGGATGGTGAGCTGGTCAGGCAGCAGTTGGGTGCGCAGGTCGATGCCGGACAGCGCCACCAGGAAGCAGCTCAGCACGATCGCGCCAAAGCCCTGCCAGCCGAAACCGAACTGCCAGACACTGGCCAACACCATCAAGGCGGTAACCAGCTCCACGATCGGGTATTGGATGGAGATCGGTGCCTGGCAATGGCGGCATTTGCCGCGCTGGATCAGCCAGCTGAACAGCGGGATGTTCTCGTACCAGCTCAGCTTGTGCTTGCAGTGCGGGCAGTGCGACGGCTCCACCACGATGCCGGGCGGTGGCGGCTCATAGATATCGGGTTGCTCGAGGATTTCGCGCGCGTCGCGCTTCCACTGCCACTCCATGCGCTTGGGCAAGCGCAGGATCACCACATTGAGGAAGCTGCCGATCAGCAGTCCCAGTCCGGCCGCGGCGGGGTAGCCGAGGCCGGGATGCTGGTCGAGAAATGCCATTTGCTAATTATCCAACAACAGATGCGAGCTTGAAGATTGGCAGGTACATGCCGATGACCATGCCGCCAACAACGGTGCCGATGAAGACCATGATCAGGGGTTCCAGCAGGCTGCTCAGGGCGTCCACCGAATTGTTGACCTCCTGCTCGAAGTACTCGGCCACCTTGAACAGCATGGTATCCAGCGCGCCGGCCTCTTCGCCGATGGCCGTCATCTGCACCACCATGTGCGGAAACAGGTTCACCTGCTTCATCGCCATGTTGACCGGGTAGCCGACCGACACATCGTCACGCATGCGCAATACCGCGTCTTCATAGGTCTTGTTGCCGGTGGCGCCAGCAACAATGCCCAGGGCTTCGACCAACGGTACGCCGGCCTTGAAGGTAACAGCAGTCGTGCGGGCAAAGCGGGCGATGGCGCTGTTGTGCATGATCTGGCCGATCACCGGCACCTTCAGGATCAAGCGATCGAGCGTGTGCTGCATCTGAGGAGATCGTTTGTAAAGGTAGGTGATCCCCCCAATAGTACCGACCGCGAGTAGTAGCAGCGCCCACCACCACTTCACCATCAGGCGGGAAGCCGCCACGATCATCTGGGTGAACACGGGTAGATCGGTTCCGAAGCTTTTGAAAATGTCCTCGAACTGGGGGACGACCCAGATGAGCAAGACCGAGCTGACCAGAATGGCCACAGCGACCACCATTGCTGGGTAGAACAGCGCCTTCTTGATCTTGCCTTTCAGTGACTCAAGGTTTTCCTGATAGTTGGCAATCGTCTCCAGCACGGTTTCCAGGACGCCGGCACCTTCGCCAGCGCGCACCAGGTTCCGATAAAGCTCATCAAACTGCACCGGGTGCTTGCTGATGGCTTCGTACAGGGATGAGCCGCCCTCCAGATCAGCCCGGATCGTGCCCACCAGTTTGGCCATGCGTGGGTTTTTGTGGCCGCTGCCGATGATCTCCAGTGCGCTGACAATGGGTACGCCGGACTTCATCATGGTCGCCATCTGGCGACTGAAGAACGCGATGTCCTTTGGTTTGACAGGCTTGCCTGCGGCACCGAACAGGGGTTTGGGCTTGGGCTTGACCACGGTTGGGGTGATGCCCAGGCGGCGCAGCTCGGCCTTCAACAGGTTCGCATTCTTGGCGTCCTGCTCGCCTTTCATCTTCACGCCGCGCTTGTCTGTTCCCTCCCAGACAAACGGCAGCATCTGGCTGGTGTTGCGTCCAGCCTGCTCTTTATTGATCGCGTTGCGGGTAACGGCCATTTTCTCTCCCCGTCCAGCCATCCCCAGGCCAGACAACATCGGCATGGTAGCTCGTCAAACGGCTGTAGGCACAGTCTGGGAGCAAGCTTTTTTGGAGGGGTAGGTCACATCGCAGTCACCTTTCCGGTGTTGAGCCTGCAATGGAAGCTATCCGGGCGGATTGGAGACTGTTGGATCCCCGTGGGCCTGAAATGGCGGTGCTTTGCTTGGTGATGCTGCGACAACGCCGCTCCAAGTGACTTCGGAACAGGGGGGTGAAGCCTTGCTTGCCAAGTAGTCTTGTGGAATTGCGTCACAAAGTGACGCGCCGGGTCACCTTGTGGTGCTGTTCCTGAAACGAGCCAGCGGGGCTTCCTTTCTTTGGCGATGCTGCCATCATTGTCCGTGGGGAGCAGGGGGCTGCTGGGAAGTTGGCACGCAATCTGCTTTGTAACCCCATGCGCGCAGGCATATGTCTGCAACCATGCTCACAATCCAAACCTCTAGGGGATGTACTCATGAAGAAGCAACAGGGCTTTACCCTGATCGAATTGATGATCGTGGTTGCGATCATTGCCATCCTGGCAGCCATCGCTCTGCCGGCTTACAACAACTACCGCGTGAAGTCGGCTGAAGGCGCTTGCCTTGCTGAAGCCAAGGCCTACATGAATTCGGCTGTGGCCGCTATTCAGGGTGGTTTCCCGGCTGACGAAGTTCCCACGCCGGCTGCCAAGGCATGCACCGCCCCGACTGCCAAGTTGACTGCTGCCGAGGTTACCGCTGGTACTGCTGTTATCTTTGAGCCGAAGGCGCCGGGTACCAAGGTGACTTCGTGTAAGGCAGACACTGCTGCTTGCGATCCGCCGGCCACGCCGGCCACGCCGGCCCCGTAATTCGGGTGTTAGTCTTGAAAAACCCCGCCTAGGCGGGGTTTTTCTTCAGAGGGTTGTTCTGATTAAGGGGGGGGCAGGCAATGTTTCTGAGACAGCGGGGTTTTACGCTGATTGAGTTGATGATCGTGGTTGCGATCATTGCAATCCTGGCAGCGATCGCGTTGCCGGCTTACAACAGCTACAGGGTCAAGGCGGCAGAGGGGGCTTGTCTGGCGGAAATGAAGAGTTATGCAAGTTTTGCACTTGCTACCCTGCATAATGACGATACGCCCAGCTCTTCGCCAAAAAAAGCTTGTCAAACAGCGGATGATGCTGCGTCGTTCGATGTCGACATTACCGGGACGCCTAAGGCGCCAGGAATCCGGCTCGCCACATGTGATATGGATACGGGAAACTGCTTGCTCGCTACCCCGTAGTTTTCGCTAGGTCTGTCTTGCATAGGTCAAAGCGCCTCATCGACCTTTTTTTGCATACATACAGGGGCAACAATGGGTTGGCTTTGGTATTTCAGGTTGATTGCCGAGACTTTGCTTGGGGTTATGGCCTTGTCTGCGCTCGCTCTTTGCCTGGCATTATGGGTGAATCGGAGTCGGTTGCGCGACTGGGTCGTCGGGTTTGAGGTCCGATCAGTTCGCTTTAATATTATTGTTTTGCTTGTTGATACGGTCCTCATTTTGGCGCCACTCTCATTGCTTTTGACTTTCCTGGTCAATTTGATGGAGCCAATAAGTCTTAAGCTTTTTTCGCATGTTTCCAGTGGCATGGTTGCTGTGCCGCTGTGCGTGCTGCTCGCCGTTTTTGTGGGTGATTTTGTTTCATATTGGCGGCATCGACTTGAGCACACGGGCTGGTTCTGGAAGGTGCACATCATGCATCACAGCGATCGGCAAATGAATTGGACGACAATTTATCGATTCCATCCCATCAACCGTCTAACGACCGTGATAATTGATGGGGGTGCATTGGCTCTTATAGGTTTTCCATGGTGGGCTTTGGCGATCAATGCCCTTGTCAGGCATTACTACGGTGCTTTTGTTCACGTGAACCTGCCTTGGACCTTTGGTCGTTTGAGCTGGATATTTGTATCTCCCGCCATGCATCGGTGGCATCACGTTCTCGAGGGCGACGGGGTGGGTAAAAATTTCGCGACCGTCTTTTCCATCTTCGACCGTGTGTTTCGTACTTACCACTGCCCAGGCCCATGCTCGTCGAGCCTCGGAGTTTCGGGTGTTTATGATCGCCAGATGCTCTGGCAGTTTTTAGTTCCTTTCAATTTAAAAGGTGATCCTGATTGATGTTTCGAGTCGCATGAAGTGATAAGCGCTGAGCCATTCCGTGTGATCCTGGTGTCGAACGTTCTGTCTGCCGATCGGTATTGATTTTTCACAGGTGTTTGTTCTCTGGTGGTTTGCTTGCGCGATTTTGCGAGTACTGAAGCATCGGCGAAGAACGTTTGCAGGGCATAGCCACGCACGGCGGAGAATGTGCTGGTGACCTCCAATCGAGCATGGCTTGGCTCTACATGTGCTGAAGCCTTGCGTACAATCACTATGTTGTCGTCCGGCTCAAGGGAAACCATGAACACTGCTGTCACCGCCAATCTGGTTGGCATCACCGGGATTGCCCGCCGTCTGGTCCAGGACGGGGCGCTGGATGAGGCCGCTGCCCGTAGCGCGATGGCTCAGGCTGGTGAGGCCAAGGTGCCATTGGCGCAGTGGCTGGCTGACAAGAAGCTGGTGAGTGCCTCGCATATGGCGGCCGCCAATGCGATGGAGTTTGGTATGCCGTTGCTGGATGTGTCGGTGTTCGATCCCAATCAGAACGCGATGAAGCTGGTCAGCGAGGAACTGCTGCGCAAGCATCACGTGCTGCCGCTGTTCAAGCGCGGCGGCAAGTTGTTTGTCGGCACCAGCAATCCGACCCAGCAGCTGGATGAGATCAAGTTCCAGACCAACCTGGTGGTCGAACCTATCCTGGTCGATGAGGAACAGATCCGTCGCACGCTGGACCTATGGATGGCCAGCAACGATTCGCTGGGTGATGGTCTCGGTGGGGACGACGAGGGCATGGGCGATCTGGATGTCGCCGCCGGTGATGACGACATGGCGGGTGGCGGCGACACCGGCGTTGACGCCAAGGGTGATGACACGCCGGTCGTCAAATTCGTCAACAAGGCCCTGGTGGACGCGATCCGCAAGGGTGCCTCGGATATCCATTTCGAGCCCTACGAAGACGATTACCGGGTGCGCTTCCGCATCGACGGCCTGCTCAAGACCGTGGCCAAGGCGCCGGTCAAGTTGAACCAGCGCATCGCTGCCCGTCTGAAGGTGATGTCGCAGCTGGATATCGCTGAAAAACGCGTGCCGCAGGATGGGCGCATCAAGCTCAATCTGTCCAAGACCAAGCAGATCGACTTCCGTGTCAGCACCTTGCCGACCTTGTTCGGCGAAAAGATCGTGCTGCGTATTCTTGATGGCAGTGCCGCCAAGCTGGGTATCGACAAGCTGGGTTACGAGCCGGAGCAGCAGAAGCTGTTTCTGGAGGCCATCCACAAGCCCTACGGCATGGTGCTGGTTACCGGCCCTACCGGCTCGGGTAAGACGGTGTCGCTGTATACCGCGCTGGGCATCCTCAACGACGATACCCGCAATATCTCCACCGCCGAGGATCCGGTGGAAATCCGCCTGCCTGGGGTCAACCAGGTGCAGCAGAACAACAAGCGCGGCATGACCTTTGCCGCGGCGCTGCGTTCGTTCCTGCGACAGGATCCGGACATCATCATGGTCGGCGAAATCCGTGACCTTGAGACCGCGGAGATCGCGATCAAGGCTGCGCAGACCGGCCACATGGTGCTGTCCACGCTGCATACCAACGATGCGCCGCAGACCATCGCGCGTTTGATGAACATGGGCATCGCGCCTTACAACATCACCTCGTCGGTGACCCTGGTGATCGCCCAGCGTCTGGCGCGGCGCCTGTGCAGCAACTGCAAGCGTCCGCAGCAGTTGCCGGAGAATGCGCTGCTGGCCGAAGGCTTTACCGCCGAGCAGATCGCCAAGGGTATAAAACTCCATGAGCCGGTCGGCTGCGAGGAGTGCACCGAAGGCTACAAGGGCCGTACCGGTATCTACCAGGTGATGCCGATGACCGACGACATTGCGGCGATCGTCCTGCAGGGCGGCAATGCGATGGATATTGCTGACGCTGCACAGAAGATCGGCGTCAATGACCTGCGGCAGTCGGCGTTGTTGAAGGCGGCGCAGGGCATTACCAGCCTGGCCGAGATCAACCGCGTCACCAAGGACTAAGCCCTGTAGTGCCGAGCCATGCTC
>NZ_JBRREC010000084.1:0-22776 GCF_056760015.1 Stenotrophomonas sp. STEN029
GCCATGCTCGGCTGAAGCTCCGCCAGGAAGGCTCCCTGCCGAGCATGGCTCGGCACTACGCTGAGGCTCTATCGGTAAAGCCCCCTGCCGAGCATGGCTCGGCACTACGGGGATTACCGGAAAGCCCTTCACCTTCGGACGACATTCCCGCCTCCAGGCCCGGCAGCCGCCTACCCGACAGCCATTGATTCTGTGAGCTTTTTCAGATTTTTTTCACGATGTAATCAGGCTGTAACAAAAACATCATTTCATAGCCGCATCCGCCGGCGATGCCGGCATTTACCCCGCTATGGAGTGACGCATGAAGCTGCACACGACCGGTCTTGCCGCCCTTTCGCTGGCCATCGCCCTGGGCCTGTCGGCCTGTGGTGACAAGGGTAACCAGGCCGCTTCCGGCCCAGACGCCGCGGGTGCCTCCGCAGCGGCCGCAGGTGACAAGGTTACCGTTGAGATCTCCGGTGCCGGCGCATCGTTCATCTTCCCGCTGGTGTCCAAGTGGTCGGCCGACTACAACACCGCGACCGGCGCCAAGATCAACTACCAGTCGATCGGCTCGGGTGGCGGTATCGCCCAGATCAAGGCCGGCACCGTCGACTTCGGCTCCTCGGACAAGCCGCTTTCCACCGAAGAACTCGCGCAGGCTGGCCTGGGCCAGTTCCCGTCGGCAATCGGCGGCGTGGTGCCGGTGGTCAACCTGGAAGGCCTGCAGCCGGGCCAGCTGCGCCTGAGCGGCACCCTGCTGGCTGACATCTTCCTGGGCAAGATCAAGACCTGGAACGACAAGGCCATCGCCGACGCCAACCCGGGCGTGACCCTGCCCGACACCAAGATCACCCTGGTGCACCGCTCCGACGGTTCGGGCACCACCTTCAACTTCTCCAACTACCTGTCCAAGGTCAGCGGCGAGTGGAAGGAAAAGGTTGGCGAAGGCACCTCGGTGCAGTGGCCGGACGGCGTCGGTGGCAAGGGCAACGAAGGCGTTGCCTCCTACGTGCAGCAGATCAAGGGTTCGGTCGGTTACGTCGAGCTGGCCTACGCCCTGCAGAACAACATGCCGTATGCCTCGATGCAGAACGCCGCTGGCAGCTGGGTGCAGCCGACCGCCGAGACCTTTGCCGCCGCTGCTGCCAGCGCCGACTGGGCCAACGCCAAGGACTTCAACCTGGTGATCACCAACGCACCGGGCGCCAATGCATGGCCGATCACTGCCACCAACTTCATGCTGATGCACAAGCAGCCGAAGGATGCCAAGCGCAGCGCCGATACCCGCGCGTTCTTCAAGTGGGCCTTCGAGAATGGCCAGGCCCAGGCCAACGAGCTGCACTACGTGCCGCTGCCGGCCGAGCTGGTCACCCAGATCGAAGCCTATTGGGCTGCTGAGTTCAAGTGACGCACTGGCGCGGGGCCGCTTAGCGGCCCCGCCCTTGCCAGTGCGTCATCCCCGCGAAGGCGGGGATCGCTCGTGATTCTGCTTTTGTTGTTGCTGTTGCTGTTGCTTTTGTTCCTGCGCTTGCCGTTGAAGTCACACGCACCATCAACAGCAAGAGCGATTCCCGCCTACGCGGGAATGACCGCTGAAAAGCGATCCCCGCCAACGCGGGAGTGACGAACAAAAGTAGAAACGACGGCTCCCCCCTCCAACGAGGGATTGATATTTCACCGCATCCACCTGGGCCCCTGCCGCTGCCATGAATGCCATTGCACCGTCCCTAGCTTCCTCGCCCACATCGCGCGACCTGCGTGACGCCCGCAACGAGCGTCTGTTCCGCTGGTTCCTGGTCGCCACCGTCATCTTCGTCCTGGTCGCCCTGGCCAGCGCCGCATTGTCCATGCTCTGGGGCGGCCGCCACGCGCTGCAGGAGCAGGGCCTGAGCTTCTTCTACTCCTCCGAGTGGAATCCAGTCGAGAACAAGTTCGGCGCGCTGGCGCCGATCTACGGCACCATCGTCACCGCCCTGATCGCGATGTTGATCGCCGTGCCGGTGAGCTTCGGCATCGCCTTCTTCCTGACCGAAGTCGCGCCGCGCTGGCTGCGTGGCCCGGTTGGCACCGCCATCGAACTGCTGGCAGGCATCCCGTCGATCATCTACGGCATGTGGGGCCTGTTCGTGCTGGTGCCGGTGATGACCGAATACGTCACTCCCTTCCTGAACGACCACATCGGCCCGCTCCCGGTGATCGGTGCCTTGTTCCGCGGCCCGCCGCTGGGCATCGGCATGCTCACCGCCGGCTTCGTGCTGGCGATCATGGTCATTCCCTTCATCTCCTCGGTGATGCGCGAGGTCTTCCTCACCGTCCCCACCCGCCTGAAGGAATCGGCCTACGCGCTGGGTTCGACCAAGTGGGAAGTGAGCTGGGACATCGTGCTGCCTTACACCCGCTCCGCGGTGATCGGCGGCGTGTTCCTCGGCCTGGGCCGTGCGCTCGGCGAAACGATGGCGGTCGCCTTCGTGATCGGCAACAGCGTGCGTCTGACCCCCTCGCTGCTGGAGCCTGGCACCACCATCGCCGCACTGATCGCCAACGACTTCGGCGAAGCCACCGAGACCTACCGTTCGGCGCTGCTGCTGCTCGGCTTCGTGTTGTTCATCGTCACCTTCGTGGTGCTGGCACTGGCCCGCCTGATGCTGATGCGCCTGTCCCGCAAGGAGGGCAACTGATGTCCGCTTCCGCTGATTCGCTGTACCTGCGCCGTCGCGTCGTCAATGTCGTGGCCCTGTTCATGGGTTGTGCGACCGCCTTGTTCGGTCTGTTCTTCCTCGGCTGGATCCTGTGGACGCTGCTGTCCAAGGGCCTGCCGGGCATCAACCTGGATCTTTTCACCAAGATGACGCCGCCGCCAATGCAGGAAGGCGGCCTGCTCAACGCCTTCTTCGGCAGCGCGGTGATGTGTGCGATGGCGATCGGCATCGGCACGCCGCTGGGCGTCGCCGCGGGCACCTGGCTGGCCGAGTACGGCAACGCCCGCAAGGCCGGCACCGTGGTCCGCTTCGTCAATGACATCCTGCTGTCGGCACCGTCGATCGTGCTCGGCCTGTTCGTCTACACGCTGTACGTGATGCAGACCGGCGGCCAGTTCTCGGCATTTGCAGGTGCGCTGTCGCTGGCCTTCATCGTGCTGCCGGTGGTGATCCGCACCACCGACGAAATGCTGCGCCTGGTACCGGTGCAGATGCGCGAAGCCGCGCTGGCTCTCGGTGTGCCGCAATGGAAGGTGATCATGCAGGTGTTGTACCGCAGCGCCATGGCTGGCATCGTCACCGGCATCCTGCTGGCGCTGGCCCGCATCTCCGGCGAAACCGCGCCGCTGCTGTTCACCGCCTTCGGCAACCAGTACTGGAACAGCAACGTCATGCAGCCGATGGCCTCGGTGCCGGTGGTGATGAACCAGTTTGCCGGCAGCCCGTATGAATCCTGGCAGGTGTTGGCTTGGGCAGGCGCCCTGGTGCTGACCGTGTTCGTCCTGCTGGTTAGCCTCTCCGCGCGCGGCCTGCTGCTGCGTAACCGCATCTCGAACGATTGAACTTAAACGATTGATTGCCATGGACCTTCCCATGAACGACCTCAGCAACGCCGTACCGATGCAGCGCATCAACGTGCCCGCCGCCAACCAGTCGCTGCACACGCCAGCGCCGGTCAAGCTGGCTGCACGCGGCCTGGACTTCTACTACGACAAGTTCCATGCGCTGAAGAGCATCAACCTGGAGATTCCGGAAAAGCGTGTCACCGCGCTGATCGGCCCCTCCGGTTGCGGCAAGTCCACCCTGCTGCGCATCTTCAATCGCATCTACGCGCTGTACCCCAAGCTGGAAGCGCGCGGTGAAGTGCTGCTGGACGGGGAGAACATCCTCTCGCCCAAGTACCCGATGAACCGCCTGCGTTCCAAGGTGGGCATGGTGTTCCAGAAGCCGGTGCCGTTCCCGATGACCATCTTCGAGAACGTCGCCTACGGCATCCGCCACCACGAGAAGCTGTCCAAGGCCGACATGGCCGTGCGCGTCGAGCAGGCACTGCGCCAGGGCGCGCTGTGGGACGAAGTGAAGGACAAGCTCAACCAGAG
This sequence comes from Stenotrophomonas sp. STEN029, assembly GCF_056760015.1. Classification (NCBI taxonomy): domain Bacteria; kingdom Pseudomonadati; phylum Pseudomonadota; class Gammaproteobacteria; order Lysobacterales; family Lysobacteraceae; genus Stenotrophomonas; species Stenotrophomonas sp. STEN029. Next base: position 4,061 of record NZ_JBRREC010000084.1, read on the forward strand.
CGCGCTGGGCCTGTCCGGTGGCCAGCAGCAGCGTCTGTGCATCGCCCGTGCCGTGGCCCTGCGTCCGGACGTGCTGCTGCTCGACGAGCCGACCTCGGCGCTGGACCCGATCTCCACCAGCCGCATCGAGCAGCTGGTCGAAGAGCTGAAGAACGATTACACCATCGCCATCGTCACCCACAACATGCAGCAGGCCGCGCGCGTGTCCGACTACACCGCCTTCATGTACCTGGGCGACCTGATCGAACACGACCGCACCGAAACCATCTTCTCCAATCCCTCCAAGCAGCAGACCGAGGACTACATCACCGGTCGCTTCGGCTGAGGCTGGCGCAGGCGGACCGTGTCGCGGTCCGCCGCCCGCTGGACGCCTGGCCAAGGATGGCCGGGCCGCACCCCGAAGCCAGATGTACGCCATGGATGGCAACGCAGCTACCGAACGAATGCAGTCCCACCCGAACCGTCTCCAGCGAGCATTCCATGAATCTTCCCAACGACCACATCGTCAAGAGCTATGACGAAGAACAGCAGCGACTGGTAACCGAGATCGTGCGCATGGGCGAAATGTCCGTTGCCCAGCTCGAAGCCGCGCTGGACGTGATCGAACGCCGCGACGAGAAGGCCGCGCAGCGCATCGTCGCCAACGACGAGGCCATCGACCAGCTCGAGCAGCAGATCAGCCACGACGTGATGCGCCTGGCCCTGCGTGGGCCGATGGCCCGCGACCTGCGCGAGATCCTCGCCGGCCTGCGCATCCCCGCCGACATCGAACGCATCGGCGACTATGCCGCCAACGTCGCCAAGCGCTCCATCGCGCTGGCCGCGGTGCCGCCGCTGCCGCAGATCCAGGGCGTACGCGCACTCGGCCGGCTCGCCGCGCAGCAGGTCCGCCGCGCGATGGAAGCCTATCGCGACAACGATGCCGAGGCCGCACTGAGCCTGCGCGCCGACGACGCGCGTCTGGACGCCCAGTACACCGCGCTGTTCCGCGAGTTGCTGACCTACATGATGGAAGACCCGCGCAACATCACCCCGTGCACGCACCTGCTGTTCATGGCCAAGAACCTTGAGCGTATCGGCGACCACGCCACCAACATCGCCGAGAACGTATGGTTCCTGGTACACGGTGATGCGCCGCTGCCGCCGCGCGAGAAGCGCGACGAAACCAGCACCGTCGATCACGCCTGATCGACGGTTGTCCGGCCGCTGCCTGCATGCGCAGCAGCCGCGCTGCCATCCGGTCCGCATCAGCCCGCTGCACCTCGTCGTGGCGGGCTGATACAGACTGGTACAAAGCGACACCGTGCAGCCGGTGTTTTTAATCAGTCATTCACGCATTTTTTTCGAGCATGGACTCGTCCGCAGCACTCCCGCCGCGCACTGAGGAATTGCCATGAAGCGTATCGCTGCCACCCTCCTGGTTCTGTCCCTGTTCGCCTCCGGTGCCGCCCTTGCCGGCCCATCGCAGGATCGTGACCGCGACGACATTCGTCGCGACAAGTCGGCCCACAGTGCTGACCAGCACGCCCAAAGCCATCGCACCAGCACACCTGCACCGGCCGCGCACAACGGCGCCCGCCACGCATCCAGCAACAGCGCGCACCATGTCCCACGCAAGGGCGAGCGCCTGCCACAGAACCAGCGCGGCAACCGTATTGCCGATTACAGCAAGCATGGCCTGCGTCGGCCCGGGCGCGGCAACGAATGGCGCAAGGTCGATGACCGCTACGTGCTGATGGCAGTCGCCACCGGGCTCATCATCGATATCGTCAGCGGCCATCGCTGATCACCATCGCCAGCTGAACCAACACGGGCCCCAAGTGGGCCCGTTGCCATTCCAACGGTGGCAAGGTCACGCCATTGCGCCGGACCGCTTGCTAAGCTCCAGCCTCCCCCCGGCCCAACCACCACCGGAGACACCATCAATGGCCATCGACATCCGCAAGTCCACCACGCTCGCCCTGGGCGCCGCCCTGCTCGGCGGCATGGCGGCCCCTGCTTTTGCCATGACCGACCTGGCCCAGGGCTATGCCCTCGGTGCCAGCACCCAGACCCCACCAACCACCGAAGCACAAGCGGCTACCGCTACCGCGCAAAGCACCGATGCCGCCGCCAAGCAGAAGGCCGAGGGCAAGTGCGGCGAAGGCAAATGTGGCGAGGGCAAGTGCGGTGCCGACAAGGACAAGCCCAGGACCGATGCCGCCAAGGTTGATGGCGAAGCAGCCGCAGGTGCCGACAAAGCCAAGGCCGAAGGCAAATGTGGTGAGGGCAAGTGTGGCGGTAAGCACTAAGCCCTGCACACCACCCCACCAGCGCATGCCCGCCCAGGCCAGCGCTGGCCTGGGCCTGCGGCGCTCGCTGCTCGACGCCTTGCAGGCGGCACCGGCCGGCGCATTCGATTTTCTCGAATGCGCCCCGGACAACTGGATCGGGGTTGGCGGCAGTCTGGGCGAAGCGCTGTCCGCACTGTCGCAGCAACATCCGCTGAGTTGCCATGGCCTGTCGCTATCGCTGGGCGGCCCCGCCCCGTTGGATCTGGAATTCCTTGCACGCACGCGGCGCTTCCTCGACCAGCACCAGGTCGCCCTCTACAGCGAGCATCTGAGCTGGTGCACGGATGACGGCCATCTCTACGAGCTGCTGCCGCTGCCGTTCACCGATGAAGCCGTGCGCCATGTGGCCGCGCGCATCCGCCAGACACAGGACATCCTGGGCCGTCGCATCGCCGTGGAAAATGCCTCCTACTACGCGGTACCTGCGGCGGACATGGACGAGGCGGACTTCATCAACGCCGTGCTGGACGAGGCCGATTGCGACCTGCTGCTGGACGTCAACAATGTCTACGTCAACGCCATCAACCATGGCTATGACGCCCGCAACTTTCTTGCACGGCTGCCCTCGCAACGCATTGCCAGTTACCACGTTGCCGGCCATCACGACGAAGCCGAAGACCTGAAGATCGATACCCATGGCATGCCGGTCAAGGGCGATGTCTGGGCACTGCTGGCCGATGCCTACACCATGCATGGTGTGCGCCCCACCCTGCTGGAACGCGACTTCAACTTCCCGCCACTGCCTGAACTGCTTGAAGAACTGACACGTATCCGCCAGTTGCAGCAGGCCGCCCATGGCTGATTCCTTGCGCGAACTGCAGCTGCGCTTTGCCGCACACCTGCGCGACCCATTGCAGCAGCCTGCTCCGGCGGGTATCGACGACACACGCATGCAGGTGTATCGCGAGCTGTACTTCAACAATATCCAGAGTCTGCTGGCCGCGAATTTTCCGGTAATCGCGCGCACCTTGGGTGAATCCCACTGGCAACAGCTGGTGCGCGACTTCTGTCGCGAGCATCACGCGCACACGCCGTTGTTCCCGGAGATCGGCCAGGAGTTCATTGCCTTTCTGGACAGTCGGCCGGTCGATCCGCAAGCGCCCTGGTTGCTGGAACTGGCGCATTACGAATGGATCGAACTGGCGCTGAAAATCAGCGACGAGCCGCTGCCTGCGCATGATCCTGGTGGCGACCTGCTGGCTGCCAGCCCGGTCTGTTCAGCCTGCTGCCGGGCACTGGCCTACCAGTGGCCGGTGCATCGGATTGGTCTGGAATATCAGCCCAGTGAGCCACCGTTACAGCCGACGTTGTTGCTGGCCCGGCGTGAGGCTCATGGAAACATCGTGTTCTCCGAACTTTCGCCGATGCTGTACCGGTTGCTGGAAAGGCTGGAGCAGTTTCCCGAGCTCAGTGGGCTTGAGCAGCTGCGGGAGTTGGCGGCCGAAGCAGGTACAGCGGCGGATGCTGTTTTCGTCAGCAATGGCGCGGCAATGCTGCAGCAATTGCGGGACAAGGGCTGTCTGCTGGGCAGCTTGGCCCCCTCCCTTGCGCCGAAGGCGTAGGGAAGGGTTGGCTTTCAGGCATTGCCGGGAATGCCCCTGTAGAGCCGAACCATGCTCGGCTGAGGCTCTACCGGTAAAGCCCTTGCCGAGCATGGCTCGGCACTACACGGGAAGGCCCCTGCCGAGCATGGCTCGGCACTACAGGTGCCCCACAGCGCTTACCGCCCCTTGCTGACGCGGCCACTTGACCCGCTCTGCTACCCTATTGCGATGAACGAACTTGCTGAACCCTCGGTCCCCCGCCCTGCTTTCACGCCGATGGCGCAACGCTTCCGTGGCTTCCTGCCGGTGGTGGTGGATGTGGAAACGGGCGGCTTTGACTGCAATCGCCACGCCTTGCTCGAGATCGCCGCCGTGCCGGTGGAGATGGACGAGAACGGCCTGCTCTACCCCGGCCAGACCGCCAGTGCGCATGTGATCCCGGCCGAAGGTACCGAAATCGATCCCAAATCGCTGGAAGTCACCGGCATCGTGCTCGACCACCCGTTCCGCCTCGCCAAGCCCGAGCGCGATGCCTTGGAGCATGTGTTCGCGCCGGTGCGTGCGGCGATGAAGAAGTACAACTGCCAGCGCGCGATCCTGGTCGGCCACAACGCGCATTTCGACCTGAATTTCGTCAACGCCACCGTCGCCCGCAGCGGCCACAAGCGCAACCCGTTCCATCCGTTCAGCGTGTTCGACACGGTGACGCTTGCCGGCGTGGCTTACGGTCAGACCGTGCTGGCCCGCTCGGTGCAGGCGGCTGGCTTCGAGTGGGATGCCAGTGAGGCGCACAGCGCGGTATACGACACCGAACAGACCGCGCGCCTGTTCTGCAAGATCGTCAACGCCTGGCCAACCGCGCCCAGCCGCTGAGCTTCAAGATCATCAGGCCGCGCAGGTCCTTGCGCGGCCTTCCTTCTTTGCCTGCGCCAATGCGTTCTTGGCACGCTGGTAGAACAGCACCGGCGCCTGGTCGTCTTCACCCAGCTGCACTACGCCCGCGCTGAAACTCACCTTGATGTCACCGGCCTCGTGCCCACCCCATTCGGCGTACTGACCAAACAGACGCTGCAGGCGCTGGCAGGCGATCTCGGCCTCGGGCAACGCGGTATCGGCCAACAGCACGGCAAATTCCTTGTTGCCCAGCCGTGCCGGCATGTCGGATGCACGCAGGCTGCGTCGCATCAGGTCGCCTACCTCGCACAGCACCAGGTCACCCACCGCGCGCGACCACTCGGCATTGATCTGCTTGAGGTGATCGATGCTCAGTACCACCAGACTCAGGGAGCGTCCGGTACGACGCGCTGCCGCCATGTCACGCGCCAGCACGTCATCGAATGCGCGGCGGTTCGGCAGGCCACTGAGATCATCCTCATTGGCCAAGCGCTCGAACGCTTCGGCCTGCTCGCGCAGCCGCTGTTCCAGCTGCGCCTTCTCCAGCAGGGCAACTTCCAGCCGGTCGTTCTGCTGCTGCAGCTGTTCGGATCGAGCGTGCTCCTGCGCGGCGAGCTGCTGGGCCTGGCCACGTTGCTGCCTGAGCTGAAACGCCAGCCACAGCACCAGCACAAGCAACAGCAGGCACAGGCCGGCGAGCAGGCCGGGCAGCGGCAATACCGCCAGCGACGGCGAGAAACCTTCAACTCCACCCTGCGCCCAGGCAGGTGCCGCAGCAACCCCTGCCAACACGCTCAGCGCTGCCAGACATCGTTTTGCAAAGACCCTCGCCCTGCCTGACGTCGCGCGCATCCCCATGCCCGACCGGATTGCCGGATTCTTCTCTGCTGCCATCGTTCATGCCCCAAACTGGTGTGGCGATACTAGCAAACAGAGGACTTGTTGCAGGGTTGAGCAAGCGCTGGCAGCAGGGATTTCCGCCAGAGTGTGATTGGTGGTGTGAAAGCCTAGCGCCCCCGCTGTTGTGGGAGCGGCGTCAGCCGCGAAGCAACAGATACATCCGGCGCGAGCGAAGGCAGACCATCATTGGTATGTCGAGCGCAGGAAACCATTGCTTGAGTCTGGCGGATAGCCAGCTTCGCGGCTGACGCCGCTCCTACAACAGCCCAGCGCCGCTAGGCGCTGGCCGGCCACTGCGGCGCTTCCCACCGAACGATGGCTTCCAGACCGCCTTCGGGGTGATTGCGCAGGATCAAGCTTGCACCGTCTTTTTCTGCCAGTGCACGGGCGATGGTCAGGCCCAGGCCAGCGCCGCCGGTCTCGCGTGAGCGCGAGGTTTCCAGGCGCAGGAACGGGGTGAACACGGCTTCGAGTTCGTCCTCGGCCAGCCCCGGCCCGTTGTCACGCACCCGCACCTCGACTGCATCGCCATCACGGCGTGCACTGACATGCGCGGCGCGGCCATACTTCACCGCGTTGTCGACCAGATTGGAGAACAAACGCCGCATCGCCAACGGCCGCAGCATCAGCACCGCCCCGCTCCCCTGCTGCAGCACCGCGTCATGACCGGACTCGGCAGCGTCCTCGACCACGCTTTCCAGCAGCGAGTCCAGGTCGAGCGCCGCACGTTGCTCGGCGCTCTCGGCACTGCGAGCAAGATCCAGTCCCTCGCGAATCAAGGCCTGCATCGCGGCAAGATCGCCGATCAGGCGCTCACGCAATTGTTCGTCCTGCACGTTTTCCAGCCGCAGGCGCAGCCGCGTCGATGGCGTCTGCAGGTCGTGGGTGATCGCCGCCAGCATCTGCGTGCGTTCGCTCAAGTGGCGCTGCAGACGCTTCTGCATGGCATTGAAGGCTTCGGCAGCACGCTGCACTTCCAAGGGTCCGCTGACCGGCAGCGGTTCGCGCTGCAGGTCATGGCCAAGCTCGGTGGCGTGGTTCGCCAATCGCTGCAATGGCGAACTGGCGATGCGTGCAACCACATAGGCCAGCAGGCCAATCGCCAATGCCAGCAGCGACAGGAACCATGGGTCAAACGCCGCCCCGCTGCGCCTTGCCACCGCCGGGTATTCCAGCGCCAAGCGCAGCGGCGTGCCATCAGTGAGCTGCAACTCCACCAGACGGCAGCGCGGCGGGGTGAATGCCGGATCGCGCTCACGCGGGTGCTGTGATCGCTGTCCGTGCCCAGGTGGTGGCAGGAATTCCGGCAGCGGCGGCATGCAGGAGCGGAAACTGGTCGCGCGCACCTGCGCATTGGCGACTGCACCACCGCGTGCCGCCAGCACCGCCATCAGGGACTCGTCCATATCGCCGACGCGGAAGTCGCCTTTCACCTCGCGCACATTGGGTCCGCCCACCGCCAGCAGGCGGCTGCGCAGCTCCGGGTTGCCGTCCAGCAGATTGACGAAGCCCTGCAGACGGTCGGCGATACGCGCAAGGTTCTGCCGCTCGAATTCCTGCTGGCGCCGGCTCTCGGCCAGCAATGTCGCGCCAATCGCCGCCACCATCATGCCGACCAGCAGGATGACGAACAGCCGCCCGGCCATCGACGACAGGAACAGGCGCAGCCGCTTCATTCCAGCGTCACCGCGCTGGCGAACACATAGCCCTCGTTGCGCACCGTCTTGATCAGGCCGTCGGCACCGCCGGCATCGGCGAGTTTCTGCCGCAAGCGGCTGATCTGCAGGTCGATGGCGCGGTCCTGTGATTCATAGTTGCGACCGCTGCTCAGCGACACCAGCTGCTCGCGCGACAACACCTTGTTGGCATGCGCCACCAGCACCCGCAGCAGGCGGAACTCGGCTCCCGACAACATCACCACGCGCTTGGCCGGGTCAACCAGATGCCGGTGTTCCAGATCGAATACCCAGCCGGAGAACAGCGCCCGGCGCATCGCCAGCGGTTCCATGTTGGTCGGCAAGGCCTCGGTCCGGCGCAGCACGTTGCGGATGCGTGCCAGCAGCTCGCGCGGCTCGAAGGGCTTGGCCAGGTAATCGTCGGCGCCCATTTCCAGCCCCAGCACGCGATCGATCGGCTCGCTGCGTGCGGTGAGCATGATCACCGGCGTGGTCGAACGCACCCGCAACTCGCGACACAACGCCAGGCCGTCTTCGCGCGGCAGGTTCAGGTCAAGCACGATCAGGTCGATGTGCTCGCGCGCCAATACCTGGCGCATCTGGTTGCCATCGGCCGCCGTGCTCACGGCATAGCCGGCCCGGCCCAGTTGCTCGGCCAGCAGGCTGCGGATGTCACTGTCGTCGTCTACCACCAACAAGCGGTGCAAGGTCTGTATGTCCGTCATGGGGCAATGATCCATGCTAGCGGATCGTCGTGCGCGGCCGCAGTGTATCCACAGGTATCAACGCCCGCACTTGATACACGCCGATACATTGCTGGCTGAACCTGATACATGCCGACACACACTGTGCCTTGAGGCTGAACAGGGCGCTGACCACACTGGCATCAACGCCGCACGCTGCGGCCCAGCCTGAGTCCCTGATCACCGTGAAGCTGCTGCCCTCCTCCCGCCGCAACCGCATCCTGCTTGCCGCTGCCATCGTCGCCCTGACCGCCGGCGGCGTGTTCTGGGCCACACGCAAGCCCGCTACTCCTTCGATGGCCACCTCGCCGGTCAGCCGTGGCGATCTGGAACAGACGGTCGACGCCACCGGCGTCATCGATGCCTACAAGCTGGTCAGCGTCGGTGCGCAGGCTTCGGGCCAGATCAAGGTGCTGAAGGTGCAGCTGGGTGATGTGGTCAAGCAGGGTGACCTGATCGCCGAGATCGATTCGGTCACCCAGGAAAACAGCCTGAAGAATGCCGAAGCCGCGTTGGAGAACATCCGCGCCCAGCGTGCGGTGCAGACTGCCTCGCTGAAGGAATCCGAGCTGGCTTTCGCCCGCCAGAAGGAGATGCTGGCCGCCGAAGCCACCTCGCGCGCCGACTACGAGTCGGCCGAAGCCAACCTGGCCAGCACCCGTGCGCAGATCCGCGCCCTCGATGCGCAGATCCGCCAGCGCGAAACCGAGCTGGGCACCGCCCAGGCCAACCTCGGCTATACCCGTATCACCGCGCCCATCGACGGCACCGTGGTCGCGGTGGTTGCCGAAGAAGGCCGTACCGTCAACGCCAACCAGTCCGCGCCGACCATCGTCAAGCTGGCGCGGCTGGACCTGGTCACCGTGAATGCCGAGATTTCCGAAGCCGACGTGGTCAAGGTCAAACCCGGCATGCCGGTGTACTTCACCATCCTCGGCAATCCGGACCACAAGTACGAAGCCAAGCTGCGCACGGTGAACCCGGCGCCGGCCTCGATCAGCACCGACAGCACCAGCTCCAGCAGCTCTTCCTCGTCCAGCTCCAGCACCGCCGTGTACTACAACGCGCTGTTCGACGTCGAGAATCCGGACGGCACGCTGCGCATCGACATGACCGCGCAGGTCTCGGTGATGCTGGCCCAGGCCAAGGACGCGCTGTTGATCCCCACCGTCGCGCTCGGCCGCAAGGTGCCGGAAGGCGGCCGTGGCCCCGGTGCGACTGCCGCCAATGGCGAGCAACGCGCCGCCCGCAGCAAGCAGGAAGGCCAGCGCCAGCAACGTCGCCAGCCGGATGCCGCCGCACTGGCCAAGAGCAACAGCTACGTGGTCCGCGTGGTCAACAAGGACGGGCAACCCGAGCCGCGTACGATCAAGGTCGGCCTCAACAACGGCTCCAACGTCGAAGTACTGGAAGGCCTGAAGGAAGGCGAGCTGGTCGTGGTCGGCGAAGTCACCGCCGGCGAGAAATCCGGCAGCAGCAACCAGCGCGGCCCGATGGGCCCGATGATGGGTGGTCCGCGCCGATGAGCCAGCCGCTGCTGCAACTGCGCGACCTGCGTCGTGAGTTCCCCGCCGGCGAGGAAACCATCGCCGTACTCAAGGACGTCAACCTCGACATCCATGCCGGTGAGATGGTCGCCATCGTCGGCCAGTCCGGTTCGGGCAAGTCGACCCTGATGAACATCCTCGGCTGCCTGGACCGCCCCACCGTGGGCTCCTACAAAGTGGCTGGACGCGAAACCGGCCGCATGCAACCGGACGAACTGGCCGAGCTGCGCCGCGAGCATTTCGGTTTCATCTTCCAGCGCTATCACCTATTGGGAGATCTGGACGCACGTGGCAACGTGGAAGTGCCGGCAATCTACGCCGGCACCCCGCACGAGGCACGGCGCGAACGGGCCGAGGCCCTGCTCACCCGCCTTGGCCTGAGCGACCGCATGGGCCACAAGCCAGGCCAGTTGTCTGGTGGCCAACAGCAGCGCGTGTCCATCGCGCGTGCGCTGATGAACGGTGGCGAGGTGATCCTGGCCGACGAACCCACCGGCGCGCTGGACAGCGCTTCGGGCGAGGAAGTGATGAACATCCTCGGCGAGCTGCATGCCGAAGGCCAGACCATCATCATCGTCACCCACGACATGCACGTGGCCGAGCACGCCCAGCGCATCATCGAGATCCGCGATGGCGAGATCATCGCCGACCGCCGCAACGACAAGGTGCCGGCACTGCAGACGCAGCAGCGCACCGAGCCCGTGCGCGCCGGTGGCAGCGCCTTCCAGGCCGCACGTGATCGCTTCGTCGAAGCTTTCCGCATGGCCTTGCTGGCAATGAACGCACACCGCCTGCGTACCTTCCTGACCATGCTCGGCATCATCATCGGCATCGCCTCGGTGGTGTCGGTGGTGGCGATGGGCAATGGCTCGCAGCAGCAGATCCTGCAGAACATTTCCTCGCTGGGCACCAATACCATCGACGTCTACCCGGGTCGTGGCTTCGGCGACATGCGCTCGGCCCGCGTGCAGACGTTGAAAAGCAGCGATGCCGAAGCACTGGCCACGCAGAGTTACATCGACAGCGTCACCCCCAGCGTGTCCAGTTCGGTGACCGCGCGGGTCGGCAACAAGGCTGCCTCGGCACAGGTTGCCGGTATTGGCGACCAGTACTTCCGGGTCAAGGGCATGACCCTGGTCAGCGGTCGCTACTTCGACGAAAGCGAGGTAAAGGGCCTGGCACAGGTCGTGGTGATCGACGAGAACACCCGCAGCCAGCTGTTCGGCAGTGATGATCCGCTGGGCAAGGTGGTGCTGCTGGGCAATGTGCCGGCTCGGGTGATCGGCGTGGCCAAGCGCCAGTCGATGGGCTTTGGTGGCAGCACCAATCTCAGCGTCTGGGTGCCGTACACCACGGTGATGGCACGCATGCTGGGGCAGACCTACCTGAGCAGCATCACCCTGCGGGTGAAGGACGACACGCCGATGGATGCCGCGCAGTCGGCGATCACCAAACTGTTGACCCTGCGCCACGGCACCGAGGACTTCTTCCTCAGCAATACCGCCGAGATCCGCGAGACCATCGAGTCCACCACCAAGACCATGACCTTGTTGATCGGTGCGATCGCCGCGATTGCACTGGTGGTCGGCGGCATCGGCGTGATGAACATCATGCTGGTGTCGGTGACCGAACGTACCCGCGAGATCGGCGTGCGCATGGCCGTGGGTGCGCGGCAAAGCGACATCCGCCAGCAGTTCCTGATCGAGGCGGTATTGGTCTGCCTGCTCGGCGGCGTGCTGGGCATCGCGCTGGCGCTGTCGATCGGCTGGGCCTTCCAGACCTTTGGCGCCAGCTTCACCCTGCTGTTCTCCACCGGCTCGATCATTGCCGCCTTCGCCTGCTCGACCCTGATCGGCGTGGCGTTCGGTTTCCTGCCGGCCCGCAACGCCGCCCAGCTCGACCCGGTCGAGGCCTTGGCCCGCGAATGAAGATGACCATGAAATCACTGCGTCCCCTGCTGCTCTCCGCCGCCCTGACCGCTGCCTTGGCCGGCTGCGCCACCACGCCCAGCGCCGACCCTGCTGCCGACCTGCGCGTGCCCAACGTCTATGGACGCGGCAACGCTGCTGCCAATGCGCCGGTGCAGGCCATCCAGCACGAAGTGACCGCACCGGTTGCCGATGTGCATGCAGATGCCTGGTGGCAGGGCTTCGCCGATCCGAACCTGGACCAGCTGATCGAACGCGTACTGGCCAGCAACACCGACATGGCCTCGGCCGGCTTGAAGCTGGAACGTGCCCGCGCCCAGGCCGGACTGGCCTCCGCCGACCTGTGGCCACAGGCCAGCGGCTCGGTCAGCGCCAGCGGCAGCCGCAGTACCGACAGCAGCGACGACTGGTCGCGCAACCACAGCGCCAGCGTGTCGCTGGGCTGGGAGCTGGACCTGTGGGGCAAGCTGCGCGGCCAGCGCGATATCGCCCAGTGGGAAGCGCAGGCCACCGCGCAGGACCTGCAGAGCACCACGCTGAGCCTGGTCGGCCAGAGCACCGAGTTGTACTGGCAGCTGGGTTACCTCAACCAGGCGATTGCCACCGGCCAGGCCAATCTTGAGCGCCTGCAGCGCACCGCTTCCCTGGTACAGGCACAGTTCGATGCCGGCGGTGTATCGCGGCTGGAAGTGCGCCAGGCGCAGCAGAACATCGAGAGCCAGAAGGCCGCACAGTCGCAGCTGGAACAGCAACGGGTGGAAACCCGCAATGCGCTGACCGTGCTGCTCGATGGCCAGCCCTGGCCGCTGGCGAACGAGCCGCAGAACCTTGATGTCGCGCAGAGCCCGGCCCTGGTCGAAGGCATGCCGGCCGAGTTGCTGGCACGCCGGCCGGACCTGCGCGCTGCCGAGCTGCGTCTGCGGCAGTCGCTGAAGAGCATCAAGGTGACCGCCACCAGCTACTACCCCAGCCTGAGCCTGAGCGGTTCGGTTGGCAGCTCCAGCAGCTCGTTGGGGGATGTACTGACCAATCCGGTGGCGACGCTGGGCGCGGGCTTGAGCCTTCCATTCCTGAAATTCCGGCAGATGCAGCTGGACATCAAATCGGCCGATCTTTCCTACCAGATCGCCGCCAATGATTTCCGGCGCACGCTGTATACCGCGCTGTCGGAAGTGGACAACGCCTTGTCGGCACGCACCCGCCTCGCGGAGCAGGTCGCTGCGGCGCAGGCCTCGTATGACGAGGCTGTGGAGATCGCGCGCTTGTACGAGGTGCGCTATCGCGCCGGCGCCACCGACCTGCGTACCTGGCTGGAAGCGGAGCAGACCCGCCGTAACGCCGAGCTGTCGCTGGCGCAGACCAAGCGCAGCCAGCTGGTCAATGATGTGACGCTGTACAAGGCGCTGGGTGGCGGGGCGACTTGAGCCCCTCTCCCTCCGGGAGAGGGGTTGGGGAGAGGGCCGAGCGGAGAAGCAAAAGCTGAAAGGCCGAGAAGCTGAAGCGCTCCCCTCATCCGCCCCCCGCCTTCGCGGGGGCAGGCTCTTCGGGCACCTCGCTCCGCGCCCCGGCCCTGCGTAGCACGCGGGGCGCACGAACAGTCACGAGCCTTTGGCTCGTGAACGCCTGTTCTTAACCCCGCAAGCGGGAGAAGGGACTTGGCCAAAAATGGCTTGGTTCCGCAGCATTCCAGGCACCCTACTGTCCCGGCGCGCTCACCCCATGCCGCTGCAGAACCTCCCGCACCTTGTCCAGCGGAATCGCCTCCACCGTCAGCCCATTGCCACTGACCGTGGTCGCCATGAACAAGGCGTTGTAGACCGACTCTTCCACCGCATCGACGCTGGCCTGGAACACCGCGCTCATCTGCTCGTTGGCCAGTTCGGTGGTCTGCAGCTGCGCAGCATCAAACCCACGCCGCACCGACGCCGCCGTTGAAAATGCCAGCACATAATCGCCGCTGCCGTTGGAGGCGGAGCTGCCGGTGCGCCCCAAACCCATCATTCCGCGCGAGGCCAGACGCCGCAGGTTGCGGTCCGACAAGGGCGCATCGGTTGCCACCACGATGATCACCGAGCCATCGCCGCGATCATCGGCAAGCCCGCGCACATTGCCCTGCGCGGCCACTGCATTCTGGAATGCATAACGGTCCAGCTCGCGCCCGACCGGTGCACCTTCCACTTGCAAGACACCGCCGAAATTGGCCTGCACCAGCACGCCGACGGTCCAGCCGCCAAGACTCTCGGGCAGCTTGCGCGAGGAGGTGCCAATACCGCCCTTCCAGCCGAATGCCACCGTGCCGGTGCCTGCACCGACACTGCCTTCCTGCACCGGCCCGCCCTTCGCACTCTCCAATGCCCGGCGCACCGCAGCGGCGGTGACCGGCCGTGCGCGGATGTCATTGAGGCCGCCATCATTGGTTTCGCCAACAACCACGTTCAACGAGCGCACCTGCTGCATGTCCGGCTGCGCCAGCATCCAATCGGCCATCGCATCGGCCGCCTTCCACACACAGAGCGTGCAGGTCAGCAGGATCGGGGTTTCCAGTTCGCCCAGTTCGTTGACCTGGGTGCTGCCGACAAATTTGCCGAAGCCGTTGCCAACATGCAGCGCCGCCGGCACCCGCGAGCGGTAGGCATTGCCGGGATGCGGCAGGATCGCGGTAACGCCGGTGCGTACCGTGTTGCCGGTACTCAGCGTCACCTGGCCAACGCGCACGCCGGCTACGTCGGTGATCGCGTTGTTGCTGCCTGGGCTGAAGATGCCGGGCGCGACGCCCAGCTCACGCGCGCGTTGGCGCGGTGCGTCCTGCGCGGCGGCGCCCAGGACGCAAAGCCCCGCCAGCGCCACGGTCAATCGGAGGAAGAGACGAGGCGGCGTGCGGGGCATGATGTTCCTTACAGGCGTTGGCGGACTGCCTCGAACAATGCCACACCCGTCGCCACGGATACATTGAGGCTCTCGACGTCGCCCGGCATCGGGATGCGCACCAGCTGGTCGCAGGTTTCGCGGGTCAGGCGGCGCATGCCGTCGGCTTCGCCGCCCATCACCAACGCCACGTTGCCACGCATGTCGAGCTTGTGGATGGTGGTTTCGGATTCGCCGGCCAGCCCATACACCCACACGCCCAGCTTCTGCATGTCCTTGATGCAACGGACCAGATTGGTCACCGATACCACCGGAATGCTGTCCGCGGCACCGGCGCTGACCTTGCGCACGGTCGCATTGACCGGGGCACTCTTGTCCTTGGGGATCACCACTGCAGTGACGCCAGCGGCGGCGGCACTGCGCAGGCAGGCGCCGAGGTTGTGCGGGTCCTGCACCTCGTCCAGCACCAGCACCAGCGCCTTGCCTTCGGCCGCTTCGATCAGGCCCTTCAGTTCGTTCTCGTCCCACAGCTTGGGCGCGGCATAGCGCGCCACCACGCCCTGGTGGCGGACCTGGCCGGCCACGCCGCCCAGCGCCTGGGCGTTAACCTTGCGCACGTCGATGCCCTTGCGCAGGGCCTCTTCCTCGATCTCGACCAGGCGCGGGTTCTTGGCGCCGGCCTCGATCAGGACCTCGCGGACGTTTTCGGGGTCTTTCTCGATCGACGAAGCAACGGCATTGACGCCGACGATCCACTGGTTCTGCTTGCTCATGGGCGTCACATGGGGACTTCTGGGGGTGGCAATGGTAGGCCGATTCGGCGCGGCCCGCAGCTGCCACCGGCCTGCGGGGTGCGGGAATAGCGGCCGCCGCTGCTGCGAGGGCCGCTTCCGGCATCAATACTTCTGCTTGGTGCGCTTGGCTGGCTTGCCGCGTTCGGGCAGCGGCGGCAGGCCTTCCTCCAGCGGTTCGCCATCCAGCTTCTCGACCAGCCGGAAGTCGATCTTGCGCTCTTCCATGCTGGCCTTGAGCACCAGGATGCGGACCCGGTCACCGAGCCGGAACTCATTGCCACGGCGGTCGCCGCTGAGCGTCTTGCGGATCGGGTCGAACTGGTAATAGTCATGCGGTAGCTGGGTAACGTGGACCAGGCCATTGACCTTGGACTCGTCCAGCTCGACGAACAGGCCGAAGCTGGTCACGCCACTGATCACGCCATCGAACTGGCTGCCGACGTGCTTTTCCATCCATGCGGCACGGAAACGTTCGTCGACCTCACGCTCGGCCTCATCGGCACGGCGCTCACGCTCGGAACACTGCAGCGACAAGGCCGCCATTTCGCGCGGGGTATAGGTGTACTTGTCGAGTGGACCGCCGCTCAACGCGTACTTGATGGCACGGTGGACCAGCAGATCAGGGTAACGACGGATCGGCGAGGTGAAGTGCGCGTAGGCCTCCAGCGCCAGGCCGAAGTGACCGTTGTTGTCCGGCGAATACACCGCCAGCGACTGGCTGCGCAGCAGCACCGACTCCAGCAACGCCGCATCCGGGCGCTCGCGCACCTTCTTCAGCAGCTTGGTGTAATCGCCCGGCTGCACCTTGCTCCACGGCGGCAGACTCAGCTTGAATTCCTTGAGGAACTCCAGCAGGTCGGCGAACTTGGACTCCGGCGGCCGCTCATGCACGCGGAACGGCGCCGGCACATGCTTGGACAGCAGGTAGCGTGCGGCCTCCACGTTGGCGGCGATCATGCATTCCTCGATCAGCTTGTGGGCGTCGTTGCGCACCATCATGCCGGCCTGGGTGACCTCGCCACGGTTGTCCAGCACGAAGCGCACTTCCGAGGATTCAAACTCGATGGCGCCACGGCGCTCGCGCGCCTTGGACAGGATGCGGTACAGCTGGTGCAGGTTCTGGATCTGTGGCAGCAACGGGCCGATGAAGGCCTTGGTGTCCGCATCGTCCTCGCCTACCGCTGCCCACACCTGCGTGTAGGTCAGGCGTGCGTGTGAATTCATCACCGCTTCGTAGAACTTCGACTCGCTGACCTGGCCATCGCGCCCGATCTGCATGTCGCAGACGAAGCACATGCGGTCTTCCTTCGGCCGCAACGAGCAGATGCCGTTGGACAGCGTTTCCGGCAGCATCGGCACCACGAAGCCGGGGAAGTACACCGAGGTAGCGCGGCGCTGCGCCTCGTCATCCAGCGGCGTGCCGGGACGCACGTAGTTGGAGACGTCGGCAATGGCCACCACCAGCCGGAAACCGTCGCGGTTCGGCTCGCAATAGACGGCGTCATCGAAGTCCTTGGCGTCCTCGCCATCGATGGTTACCAGCGGCATCGAACGCAGGTCCACGCGCTTGCCGATCATCGAGGCTTCCACCGTCAACGGCACGGCCGTGGCTTCGTCCAGCACTTCCGGCGGGAACTCGTAGGGCAGCTCATGGCCGTGGATGGCGGTTTCCACCACCAGCGACGGGGTCAGCTTGTCGCCGAGCACGGCAATGATCTTGCCGATCGGCGGACGCCGCGAATCCGGCGCATGGGTCAGTTCGCAGACCACCAGCTGCCCGTCCTTGGCGCCACCCGTGAGGTCGCCCGGGATCTGGATGTTGCGCTGGATGCGCTTGTCATCCGGCACCACGTAGCTGATGCCAGCCTCGATGCTGAAGTGTCCGATCAGGCGGTTTACACCACGTTCCAGCACGCGGGCGATGGCGCCTTCGCGGCGGCCACGGCGATCGATGCCGGTGACATTGGCCAAGGCACGGTCACCGTGCATGACCTTGCGCATCTCGTATGGCGACAGGAACAGATCGTCGCCGCCCTCGTCCGGGCGCAGGAAGCCGAAGCCTTCCGGGTTGGCGATGACCACGCCGGGGATCAGGCTCAACTGGCTGACCGGTGCGAAGCCGCCGCGACGGTTCTGCACCAACTGGCCGTCGCGCACCATCGCACCAAGGCGTTTGGACAGCGCGTCGGCACGATCGGGCTCGATCAGGCCCAGCGCGGCACCGATTTCCTCGGCGTTCTGCGGGCCTTCGCAGCGGTCCAGCAACTGCAGGATGGCCTCGCGGCTGGCGATCGGCTGCGCGTAGCGCTCGGCCTCACGCGATGCGTAAGGATCATCGAACGCAGCAGCCGGTGGACCGGACTTGCGACGGCCGCGCACGAAACTCTGCGGGGCGGCATCGTCGGTGAACTTGCGTTTGCCCGGCTTGGCGGCGGCGCGTGGGCCGGCCTTGCCTGGTTTTGCTGCGCCCGACTTCGCCGGCGCGGACAAACTCTCCGGCATCCATGGCGGCAGCTTGGCGGTTTTTGCTTTGGGGGCTTTGCCCGGCGCCTTGCCCGGCTTGCTGCCGGTGGCGGACTTGCGGGCCTTGTCGGCCCCAGTGGTCTTTTTGTTTTTCATCAGCCTCCATGGTACATGGACCTAGGTGTACAAGGTGCGCACACGATCACTGCAGATGTTTGTGAAAAAACGTTGACAAAGATCCACATCCTCTTCAAACTGCGCAGCCTGAAGTGCCCAGGTGGCGGAATTGGTAGACGCACTAGCTTCAGGTGCTAGCGGGGGCAACTCCGTGGAGGTTCGAGTCCTCTCCTGGGCACCACGTTTCAAGATCAAACCCGCGAAAGCGGGTTTTTTCGTTTCTGCGGTTCGAACAAACAGGCCACGGTAGCCCGGGTAAGCGCAGTCTCCCCCAACGCTCGAAGGCATCCGTGACTCCCCCCGGGTGCGCTGCGCTTACCCGGGCTACACTGACCGCGCTTTTTCTTCACAAACCTGTTGACGCCACCAGAAACGTCCTACATAATCTCGCTCCTGAGTCGCCCAGGTGGCGGAATTGGTAGACGCACTAGCTTCAGGTGCTAGCGGGGGCAACTCCGTGGAGGTTCGAGTCCTCTCCTGGGCACCATGACTCAAACGAAACAACCCGCGAAAGCGGGTTTTTTTGTGCCCGCAGTTTTTACCTGTAGTGCCGAGCCATGCTCGGCAGAAGCTTTACAGAAAATCCCGACTGTAGTGCCGAGCCATGCTCGGCAGAAGCTTTACCGGTAGAGCCCCTGCCGAGCATGACTCGGCACTACAGTGATCCAGTTCAACGTGAAATTTCTTCACACAAATCGTTGACAGTTTTCTTCACACTCGGCACAATTCGTCTCCTGAGTCGCCCAGGTGGCGGAATTGGTAGACGCACTAGCTTCAGGTGCTAGCGGGGGCAACTCCGTGGAGGTTCGAGTCCTCTCCTGGGCACCATGACTCAAACGAAACAACCCGCGA
>NZ_JBRREC010000085.1:0-21909 GCF_056760015.1 Stenotrophomonas sp. STEN029
TCTCTTTTTTTGGACCAACACCCCCCCCATCTGGGGGGGGTGGGGGGGGTTCCGCCCCCCCCCCCCCCCCCCCCCCCCCCGGTTTTGCCGGTTTTGCCGTTATCCCCGAAACCGCTCAAGAACCCCCGCCGGATAATCCCGCTGGAACGGCAGATCCTTGCGGTGCGCATAACCGATGTAGCAATCACAACGCTGGTTCGGGCAGCCGCGCGGACGAAGCTGGGTCGCAAAGCTGCCGTCGTACAGATTCCCCAACGGCTCGGCCACGAAGTGGCAGCGTTTGACGTTGCCATCGCCATCCACCGACACCACGTTTTCGCCGGTGAAGCAGGGCGCGCCGAGGCTGGCCGAGGGTTCGAGGTTGAACAGGAAGTGCGGGTCCACGCGTTGCAGCTGTTGGATCTCGGCATCGCTGTAATAACCGGCAGGGCGCTCGTCGTAGGCGTTGACCCACATCGGCACCTCGTCCGGCAGCTCCTCACGCAGCAGCTGGATCTCTTCCAGATGCTCACGCATCGCCACCATGCCAACCGTGTAACGCACGCCGCGCCGCGCCAGTTCATTGCAGCGGGCGAGGAAAGCGGCGCGGGTTACCTGCCCCGGGTGATAGGTGCACCACAGCGCGAAGCTGTCGAGATTGACCTCGTCCAGCCAGTGCGTGCCGATGCACAGGTTGGTCTGGATTACCACACGGCGGACGTGCGGCATATGGCTCAGCTGCACCATCGCATCGCGATAGTGGCGGCGCACCAATCCCTCGCCCCACGGCGTGAACAGCACCGACAGTTCCATCGTCTGTCGCTCCGCCCAGTCGACGAAGCGCGCAAGGTCCTCGGCGTCGCGACGCAGGGCGGCGCGGGTGTCGTAGGTCTTGGCGAAGGGGCAGTACGGACAGTCGTAGTTGCAACTGCTCAGTCGCCCGCGATAGAGGATGGAAAGATGCATGCGCCGCTCAATCCAATTGGTAGTCGCGCATGCGCTCGGCCACGCCGGCGGAGATCAGCCACGGGCCTATGGTGTCGGCACGGGCAAGCCCGGTGTCATTCAACGCGACCAGCGCATTCTCGCGCGTGGCCAGTCCTTGTTCGAACAGCTCATCCAGCTGCGGCAGGTCGTCGAAGCACTCCGTGCCGAAGCGCTCACGGTATTGCGCAAGATCCAGGCCCGGCTGCGCCAGCAGTGACTGGATGACGAAGCGGCGACGGCGCTCGTCCTCATTGAGCTGCACCCCGTAGTCGATGTGGGCGAAGGAGGCCTCATCGCGCTCCAGGTAATGCGCAAGAATATCCGCCACCGAGCGCCGGCTGACGCCGTATTCGCTGGAGTAGTGCAGGCCGCTGGTATACGAGCGGGCGCCGCAGCCGATGCCAACCATGCCGTCGCTCTGGCAGCAGTACGCCGGCCCGCCGGAATCCGGCGCGTTGGCCGCGCGGAACATGCGCATCGATACCTGCTCATAGCCCGCGGCAAGCAGACGCTCGCGGCCGGCTTCATACAGCGCCAGGCGGTTGTCCACCGACTCGGGATGAATGACGAAGGAGCGCTTGCCGCCTTCCTTCGCACCGATGCGGTCCAGGCCGGTATGTGGGCGCACGTATAGCGGGTAGAGGTAGAGCTCTTCCGGCTGGAAGGCGAGGGCGCTGTCGATCGAGGTCAGGAAGCTGGCCACGGTCTGCCCGGCGATGCCGTAGATCAGGTCCAGGTTGAGCGTTGGAATGCCCGCCGCACGAATCTGCGCGATGGCTTCCTCGACCACCGCGCGTTGCTGTGGCCGCACCAGCGAGCGCACTTCCGCATCACTGAAGCTCTGGATGCCCATGCTGACGCGGTCGATGCCGGCGTCACGGCAGATCTTCATCTTCGCCGCGTCCACGGTTTCCGGCGACACCTCAATGCCGGCAGGAATCGAATGCAGGTCGATATTGGCGTGGCGTTGCACGAAGTCGAACAGCCGCTGCAGTTGTGGCGCATCCAGATAGGTGGGCGTGCCGCCGCCCAGCGCGAAGCGCACGAAGCGGTGTTCGCCCAAGGCATCGGCAGTCACCCGCAACTGCTTCTCCATCTGCGCCAGATAGGCTTCCACCTGCGCCGGCGCCGGCCGCGCCATTGCGAACAGATTGCAGAAACCGCAACGGTAGCTGCAGAACGGAACATGCAGGTACAGGAATAGCGCATCACGCGGCTCACTCGCCCAGGCATCGGCAAGCAGCGGTGGCTGGGTGATCGGCCGGTACGCGGACTTGTGCGGGTAGGAGTAGGAATAGGCCTGGTAGGGCTCGAGCCGCAGCAGCTCTGACAAACGATGGGCGGTCATGGGCTCAACACAAAATGCGCATAGGGGACGTTCATCACCGTCTCGTGGGCGAGGCGGTGGCCATGGAAGCCATCCTCGCCGTAAGCGGTGCCATGGTCGGAACAGATGATCACGAAGGCCGGCCCACGCGCGCGCAAGGCCGCGAACAATGCCGCCAACTCGCCATCAACGTAGCGCAACGCGGCGCAGTGGCTGTCCAGTCCATCCGCGTCGCAGCCGGGCAGGTAGTGCCGGTTCGGCTGGTGGATGGCCGAGACATTGATGAAGAGGAAGCAGCGCTGGTCGCCCGCTGCCTGCAGGCGCTCGCAGGCCAGTGACACCTGGCGTTCGGTCGAATCGACCGCGGTCACGCCGAGCTCGGGCTGCCAGTGGCTTTCTTCGAACAGGCTGGGCAGTTGCGAGCCCAGCGCATTGCGACGGTTGAAGAAGCCAACGCCGCCAATGCAGATGCTGCGGTAGCCCTGGTCACGGAAGCCACCGACGATATCGGCACGGCCGGAGAACACGAACGTCTCCGGCACGATGGTCTCGCTGCCTTCAAACTCCAGCGCGAACAGGCGCGGATGCGGGCCCGGTCGTGCAGGCGTGGGCAGGAAGCCGGCAAAGAACGCCGAGTGCGCCGCATAGGTGAAGCTGCCCGGCGTATGCCGCAGCTCCCAGCCATCGGCCGGCAGGTGCGGCGCAAGCACCGGCAGCTCGCCGCGCTCGAAGCAGCGCTGGGCCGCATCGAAGCGCAGGGCGTCCAGGGTGATCATCACCACGTCATGGCTGCCGACGATGCGGTGCATGTCGGGCAAGCGGGTCTCAAGCATGGGCGTACTCGTTGATTGCAGAACGCGCAGGCGCCAACAGCGCCTGGTCTTCGTAGGTGGTGCGCCCGGCATGGCGCAGGTCCAGCAGCAGGTCGCCGAAGCCATTGGCTTCCAGCACCCAGCTGCGCGTGCCGCGCACGATCAGGTCGAAGCCGATCATGCGGCTGGCGGGGAATGCAGCCGCGGCCTTCACCGTGGCTGCTTGCAGATGGCGGATGGCATCGGCATCCAGCAGCGCTTCCAGCTGCGTGCGCGCATTGCCCAGGTGCAGGTTGGTTAGCGCGCCCGCGCTCATCCGCGCCACCCGCTGCCGTGGCTGGCCATCCAGCGCGACCACGCGCACGTCATAGCGGCGGCCATCGCTGCCCGGCACGGTGGGCTTGGGAATCCAGCGCTCGATGTAGGCGCCTTGCTCGGCCAGCAAGTCCACCAGCCGTGCGATATCGTCGTGCCGGTCATAACGACGCTGCCGCAGCGAATTGAACACCCGCCAGCGGCCGTCCTGTTCCACCAGCTCCGCCGAGCCATAGGCGACCTCGCGGCCATCGCGGTTGCGCGCGTAAGCCAGCACGCCCGCGCCGGACGAACCGTAGCGGGCTTTGATGAAGACGCGCTCGCAGGCGGCATCGCGCAGGCGTGCGCACATATCCTCGTAGCCGCTGATCGCTCCGAACAAGGGCGGCACCGCCACGCTTGCATCGGCCAGCACTTGCTGGCAACGGAGCTTGTCCGACATGCAGGCCAGATCGGCCGGTGCATTGAGGTAATGCGGCCCCGCCGGAAGCGACGCCAGCACCTCGGCAAAGCCGGCATACCAGAACTGCTGATGCACCAGCTCGCCATGCGCGGCAGGCAAGGGCGCATCGCCGGCAGCGCCGGACAACTCCCAGCCACGCAGCACCAAGGCCTGATGCAGCGCAGGCGCTTCGCCGGGTGACTCCAGCTTGACGATGGCGCCGGGCGCCTGCGCCAGTGCCTCAAGCAGGCGCGCAGGCTCGGCAAGCAGGGTTTCGTAATCGAACACATGCGCGGCAGGCGCGCCCTGATCGTGCAGGGCACGCTGCAGCCACCCGATACGGCGGCTGCCGCTCGGGCCGATCAACAGCCAATTGGCCATCTTCGCCTTACTCGGACACCGCCACGTAGCGGTCGCCGTCGTCTTCTTCTTCCGGATCGTCCAGCACCACCGTGCACGGCAGCGCTTGCAGCTTCTGCTGCCAGGCCTCGGAAATGTAGTGGTGGCTCAGGTCGATGCGCTGCAGGCTGCCCAGGTTCGGGCTCTCGCACAGCGCCTGCGCGCCGACGTCGCCGATGGTGCCCAGCGACAGGTCCAGCGTCTGCAGCGTGCCCAGCCACGGCTCACCGGCCAGCCACACCGCCAGCTCATCGCTGATCATGGCGTTGCGCAGGCCAAGGTACTGCAGGCGCTCCGGCCCGATCGCCAGCAACAGGCGCTGGTAGACCGCCACGTCGCCATCGAAGCCATAGCCATCATCGCCAAGCCACAGCTCAAGATGGCGCAGGGCCGGCAGCGTGGAGTTGGCGATGGCAATGACGATCTCGTTCGGCAGGCCACCGCTCTCGATCGCCAGTTCCTGCAGCGACGCATGCGTGAAGGGCTGCAGTTCAAGTTCTGAGGTGCCACGGATGCGCAGCGACTCCAGGCCCGGGAAGGCCTCCAGCAGCGGGTTGTAGGAGATCTGGTTGATCCACGACATCTCGCAGTCTTCGTAGGTCATGTCACCCACGAACAGCGCCTTCAGGTTGCCCAGCTCGGCACGGCGTGCAATCAGCCCATCGATCAGGCCCTGCGGGCCGTCACTGGAAGCCTCATCCCATGCACCGATGATCAGCACTTCAATCGACTTCGGATCAACCTGCTCGAAGAAGTTGGCCAGCAGTTCCTCCTGGCTCTCGTCGCTGTCGTATTCCTGCATCAAGCGGTAAGCAACATCGCCGGCTACGGCTGAGCCACCCATCTTGAAGTCAACGACTTTCTTGCCACGATAAACCTGCGTGTATTCGCCAATGGTCACGGTACGTCCTTGCCGGAATGGTGCCGTAGCATAACCGAGAGGATGGTGATGCTGGCAGCAATGCGTCACGTTGGATGGAAGGCATACAGCCTTAGCCATTCCGTAACCATGCTGTGCTAACGCAGCAAGCAAGCGCAAACAAGCAAGCAGAAGAAGCGCGTAAGGAACGAGCAAGGAAACAAGCGAAGCCAGCTCAGCCCCCTCCCTTGCGCGTAGCGCAGGGGAGGGTTGGGGAGGGGGGGCCTTAGCAGCAATCCAGCAGATCAAGCAGATCAAGCTTCGCAGCTAACGCAGCTCCTACAAAAGCCACCAGCAACGCAGCAGCTCAAAGCGAAGCCAGCTCCAGCCCCCTCCCTTGCGCGCAGCGCAGGGGAGGGTTGGGGAGGGGTGCTCTTCGCAGCAATCCAGCAGATCAAGCACCCCAGCTTCGCAGCTAACGCAGCCCCCACAAAACCAAACAACCAGCTTCAGACCTACAACGAACTACAAACAGCCACATAGTTCCCCTGGCTGATATTCAAATACTTCACCCCGTTGTAGTACTTGTACCCAACCCCCATAACCCGATGCCCACTCTCGGTAGGGAACACCACAAACTCATACTCATCCCCAAACAGCGGATCAGCAGGCGTAAAGCTCAAATTGACCTTGTCACCAAGATCATCGTGCTTCCGCTTCCAGGTCATCTTCCCCTGCAAGTCCTCGCCCAGAAGCTTTACTTGCGCCCGCTGCGTCTTGGTATCCCAGGAGATCAACTCCGGGCCAATCGAATCACCCTCGATCTTGCAGATGGTCGTTTCGGCAAAAGCAGGCGCAGCAACGCCCAGCAGAAGAAGGGCAGCCAGGTGAGATGGTTCGAATCGCATTGAGTATGTCCAGTAGTTCGGGCCAGCGTTGCTCCGCAACGCCGTGCCGCGTTGTACCAGACACTCCCAGTTGAAAGCCATCGCCAAAGCCACCGGCGCGATCACTCCGCCAGATAAGCATCCGTAGCAACAACCCGCCCATACCCGAACTCAAACGACGCCATCATCGCCGCATGCACCTGGGCAGCCGGCGCCACAACCCCGTTGAACTCCAGGTCACGGGTAGCGCAGGCGTCGTGCAGCACGGTGACCGCATAGCCCATGTCGGCGGACGCACGCACCACCGCATCCACGCACATATGGCTCATCGCGCCAACCACCACCACGTCCTCGATACCGCGCGCTTCAAGTTGCTGCTTCAGATCGGTATCGCGGAACGAATTGACGTGGTTCTTGACGATCACCGGCTCGTCGCCGATGGGTGCGACAGCGGCCATGATCCGCACCCCGTCCGAGCCCGGCACGAAGATCGGCGCATCACTGCTGGCGGATTCATGGCGGACATGCAGCACCGGCACGCCCTTGGTCCGCGCATCGGCAATCACGCGTACCGCATTGGCGGTGGCGGCATCAATGCCCACCAAAGGCAGCTTGCCGGTGGCAAGGTATTCATTCTGAAGATCGACGACGATAATGGCGCGCTTGCTCATGTATGGCTCCCTCATGGGTGGTTGAATGGTGTGGGAGAAGTCTCCGCGACCGGCCTGCCACCACGAAGAGGCGCTACCGACATTCTTGAGGGCTGTACCGACAGATGCGCACCGACGGTCACATCCAAGTGGGAATCCTGCTGTATCCCGGCGCGCAGCTGGCGGCGGTGCTCGGCCTGACCGACCTGTTCGCCCTGGCCGGCAGGCTCGCCAGCGAACGCGCAGCACCCGCCGCCCCCGAACTGCAGGTCACGCACTGGCGCATTGAAGCGCCCGGCCAAGCGCCGCAAGCCGTCTACAGCTCAAGCCAGCCTCCAAGTGGAACACCGCAGGTAATGATCCTGCCGCCCAGCATGCAGCCGCCGATTTCCACCGAAGCCGCCGCGCCCTACCTGGGCTGGCTGCGCGCACTGCACGACGACGGCACCACCCTCGCATCGGTTTGCGCCGGTGCATTCCTGCTGGCCGAAACCGGGCGCCTGGCCGGCCGCACCATCACCACCAACTGGCAATACGCCGAACTGCTGGCTGCGCGTTTCCCGGACGTGACACTGGACGTGGACCAGATGCTCGTCGACGGCGGCGACATTTTCAGCGCAGGCGGCGCCATGGCCTGGACCGACCTTGGCCTGCGGCTGGTGGACCGCTACCTCGGCGCCGCAGTGATGCTGGATGTTGCGCGCACGCTGTTGATCGACCCACCCGGCCGCCAACAGCGCTACTACAGCAGTTTCTCACCACGCCTGACGCACGGCGACACCGCAGTGCTGGCCGTGCAGCAATGGCTGCACGACACCCACGCCAAACAGGTCGCATCCGCCGAACTCGCACAACGCGCAGGGCTGGAAGAGCGCACCTTCCTGCGCCGCTTCCAGAAAGCCACCGGCATGACCGCCACCGAATACTGCCAGCGTGTACGCGTGGCCCGTGCACGGGAGATGCTGCAGACCAGTAACGTGCCGCTGGAGCGGATTGCCTGGGACGTGGGTTACAGCGACCCGGGGTCGTTCCGGAAGGTCTTCAGCCGGATTGTGGGGTTGTCGCCGGGGGAGTATCGGCGGCGGTTTGGTGGGCTTTGATTGAACAGTGGTGAGCAGAGAAAAGCCGCTCTATTCTTGATGTCCTTGGCAGTAGCCTTCTTGTGCTCCTCCGACAGCTTTCGGCCAGAAGGGGACATAGAAACGCCTGAGTAAAACCGACCCGCGAAGCGGGTTCGGCTTAATTGAATTGCTATGCCCCGTACTGATACAAGACATGAAAGGTTCGATCTCCGGTACCTTCATAAGCATAGATGGTTCTGAACACTTGAACGGGCTTCTGCCCAACCAGCTCTGCCACGCTATCAGCCTCCTCGTAAGCAACCGCCTTAGCTGTAGTGAACGGAGTAAAGATGCCAACCAGCAAAATGCCGGGGCCCCGCGACTGAGAGAGGCTTTGCATTGTGGCTTTGTCATATTTAGCACCAATGACACCTTGGAGAACGCTGGAGAAAGTCGCATCCGGATCTAGTACAAGTCGTCCATCGTCTGGTACGTGATCAACGTCGTCAGCAGCATACGAAGTGAGGCCAATCGCATGGCTCTTGTCTAGGAAAGCATCGGTAATTTCAAGCCAGGTGCTCTCACCATCCAGCTTGACGATTGCTTCGGGCGGCTCCGGCCTATCGAGAATTTCTAGACTTGCGCCGCTAGCTTCTATGTAGGCTATGAACTGGCGAAGAACCGCCTCCTCATGCGCTTTCTTTAGATCCCTTCGACTTACCATGACTCGCTAGAACTCCTGCTAGGGGGGGGGCGCTTGAGTTGAGTCGTGCCACCAAGCGGCATCGGCTTGAACGAATTTTTATGCGGCGCTCGCATCATGCTCCTGCAATCAGACCTTCACGCTCCAGTACGCGGCGCACCTCCTCAAAAGCGGCAGCGATGTTTCCGCGTGGGAAGCGGATTTGACCAAGCCCAGCCACGTTGCTGAATTCAGTGCAACCCTCCTCGAGCATGACGATGGCACGACTGAAACCGAGGCGACCTTGGAACAGTCCAGCTTCGTGGATTACGTTCATCCGGGCCTGCAAAGTGCCATCGGCCATTTCGTCCTCGGCGGTCATTACCAGAAACGCGATAGCGGACGCGTCCAGCATCTCCGATAAGCGAGCAATGTTTGTTACTCCCGCAACCGGAACCCTATTGAATTCATCCCAAGGCAAACGAACGCGATCTTGGATGAAATCTTTCAGTTCTCTCCATGCCCCTGCTCGACCCTGCCCGATGAACACATTGGTGCCGACTCTAGAATCGCGCACCCTTCTCCTAGACTTGCGCTCAAGGTGAGACGCGCCCTTGCGCGCTATATCTGCAGCAGCCCTACAAACTGCAAACGAATGCTCTATCGCCCGATACTGAGCCTTGATCGCGATATGTGGTGGAAGTTGTGTGCCTTGGCCGAGGACGATGGTATCGCGCGTCATCACTTCGCCGCGCTGATTCAGTCGTTCAGCGACTTCACTAGGCGAGAGTACCTCTAATGCTTGTAGCTGCTCATTCAAACTATGAATGAATGCGTCAGCCCCTCCTGCAAGCTCTGTCTGGAAGATCGAAGTTATTTCAGCTTTGGCGTGGTCGAAAATCTCATCCGCCGATTCTGCAGCGGCCTCTGCTTCGGAAAGATCAGGATTTCCTGCAAGGCTGAGAACATGCTGTTTTACTCTTTCGGCTGGATACTCACGCCAGCGGCCAACTGACCCCAAGCTGGCGAGGGTATCCATGAGGCCCCACTCTTGACTGAAGTGCGCGCCTGGTGGCGGCGTCTGAAAGTTCTCGTAGTAAACCCGCGAGTGGTATCCGAGCCAAGAGCCAGAGAATGACTGCCCAACCTCTGCTACCGCTGTACGAAGCGCAGAGATCGATTGCGATGTTTCATCACGTTCTATGCCGGCCGCAGCCGCATTGAGCGAATCGGCAAGCTGAAAAAGCTCTTCATAAGCTGTCACTACATTCTCCTGCGCCGCATGACGCCTGAATTAAGCCTAGCCACGAAGCGGTGTCGGCTTCAAAGAATCGTTAGGCGGCTCAGACAGCAGAGCAGCCTGAATGGTTAAACCAGCGCCAGCGAACGCGAGCACGGTCATGATTAGCGCGACAAGCAAAGCGGCAATAAAAATGCGAACCGATTTGCGGCGAAAAGCGCAGGAAAACATCGCTATGACGCTCAATGCCCCTGCGACCAAACTCGCGAGAATGACCAGTGGACCGGCCAACTGACACAGAAACTGGGTTGTAAGGTAAAGCTCGAGACCATATATGCCCAAGCTCAACCCGAGTAGCCACCAGCCAGCTTGCTTTATCAACTGCGAAGAATTCTGTATGAGCCATCTAACTACCTGATAGCCGGGTCTCTGGATCCGGTTATGCGACTTAGCCACAGCACACCGTATGGCGGGCTGTCCCCTTGATGCGTTTCGATCTTAGAGTGGCTGGAGCGGGCTAACAAGCTACATCTAGCTAGCCGGATCTACTAGGCCGGCACATAGCAACCTCCGACGTCCGCTCTGGGTCGCATGACGCCCTGCGGCGAGAAGCAGATGGTCGCGACGGCTGAATCAACAAGCCGAGCCACAAAGTGACTTCGGCTTGAGTGAAATTTAGAGGTCCCTCATCGGCCGCAGCAGGGGCATGAGTCACCTAGTGGGCCGGTGTGAAGTTTAATGGTGGAACTTATGCTCTCCTCCAGGCGCTCCATTGATGCAACTTCACCATTTTCATACTCTTCAATAAATCTCGCAAAATCTCGCTTCTCAGTCTTGGATAGACTTATCCAGCCATTGATAACTTGCGCAGCAGTGCCGTCCATTTACTAAATCTCCCGCAAATATGGCAATCCGTTGATTGCATGCCGAGTGGAACAATTCCACATCCTGAGCATTTCTTTTGAAACTGTCTGAGAGCGGCGCGATGGCCGCGACGAAGCTCACCATCATTAACGCCGGCCTTCCCATCTTGACTGCGGCGGGCATTGTCGGCAGCTACTAGTTCCCGATACTGTGCATCGAAGTCTACCGGGAGGCTGTTGGCCAGAGATCCAAGTTGTTTGAATTTCTCAGAGATTGCTTTGTTATCAATACTTGAGTCCAATGCATACTCTAAGGACGCTGGCCAGCTATAGACCACAGATAGGGCGCTAAGTAGCAGCTGCACTAAGCCAATCGAGCCCGCGATAAGTGCGGCTTGTGCCAA
Source organism: Stenotrophomonas sp. STEN029 (assembly GCF_056760015.1). NCBI lineage: Bacteria > Pseudomonadati > Pseudomonadota > Gammaproteobacteria > Lysobacterales > Lysobacteraceae > Stenotrophomonas > Stenotrophomonas sp. STEN029. The sequence continues at coordinate 10,908 of NZ_JBRREC010000085.1, forward strand.
ATATGGGGTGGTAGTGCCATAGGTCATGACCGCACCTCCCAGCAATAATGGAACAGCAATGCCGAGGCCGGATATCGCATTTAGGCGTGTGCGATAGCGTCGCACTCTGAATGCAAATAGTTCAGCGGTCCCGTAAGCGAATATTGCTCTGTCCCAGCAATCTTTGAGCTGGACATCATGTGCATTGGCTGACATGGAATAACCTAGCCTCCCCTTAGGCTCTATTGCCGATAACAAAGTGTGTGGTTAAAATGCATCGGCTCCAATAAAATACTAGCCTCAAGGCTAGTACTCAAGAGCTCTGTCACGCCGCTCATTCTTCATTTCTGTGAGACGCCGTTCCCTGAGATAGAGGAAAAAAGGTAGTGCCAGGGACGGACCAATTACGATACTAGACAGCGGCAACCACAGATGGGGCATACCCTGCCGTCGCCCCTCGACGCAAATGAAAGTAGTAGTAGCGAGCCCCGAAACAAGTACATCTGCCCAGGCGAACGCGGCAATGTTGCTGGAAGTCGCTTGCTGCAGTAGCAGCGGCACATTGAGGCCGTGGGCGGAAAGCCATGGCACAAACTGGCCGAGGGGCAGGGCTGTGCCTGCGATGCAGAGAAGTAGGTAAACAAACCGCATGTTGCTCTCCGGCTGATTCGGTTGGGCGTCTCTGCCTTGGATTATCGCTTGGGCCAAGGAGTTTTGGGCCTTGTCGGCCGGCGAGCTCGGGAGTTTCGGCGCGATCAAGGAAGGCCAATCCGTAATTATTGCCGAACCCCGTAAGAGCTCGGCGACACAAGGGAGCACGTCGGCTTGCTTGGCCCGTAATCACCCATTGCCGATGGACATTCCCGCCATCCCAACTCACTGGCATGCTGTCGCCTGCTCATCAGGGGATGAAAGTCGATGTTTCGATCTGTTGTTCTCGCGGCTGCACTGTTTGCAGCGCTTCCCGCGCGTGCGGAGCTGGCCTTCGAGGCGCCAGTGGCGTGCGCTGATGCGGATTCGTCTCCTGCGCTGAAAGGCAGCCTCTGTGTCACCACCCATGTTCCGTTGCGGCATGCGTCGCCGGGCGATGGTTCGCTGAAGCTGTTCGTGCGGTGGTTTCCTGCCGAGGCGGTGGAGCGGCGTGGGGAGGTTTGGCTGTTGGCCGGTGGGCCTGGTGAGTCCGGGGCGTCCTTGTATCCGGTGGTTGCGACGTTCCGGCGTGCGTTTCCTGGTTATGACCTGGTGATTCCGGACCACCGTGGCGTGGGTCAGTCGGAGCGGATCTGCCCGGTGCAGGAGGCGGCGGACAGTGCGGATGGTGTTGCGCTTGCTGGGGACGAGTGGGGTGGCTGCATTGGTGCGATGTATGCGGATGCGGCACGTACGCAGGCGTTCTCGGTGACGGAGGCGGCGCAGGATCTTGCGCTGTTGATGTCGCGCTATCGCGGCAGTGGGCCGACCTATCTGTACGGGGTGTCGTATGGCACGCAGCTGGCCTTGCGTGCGCTGCAGGTGGCGCCGATGCCGCTGGACGGTTTGATCCTGGACGGGCTGGTGCCGCTGGAGACCACCGAGCAGTGGGATCTGAGCCGGCGCACGGCGTTGGTGGATGCGGTGGGGCGTGCGGTGCTGGGCGAGCAGAAGGTGGCGGTCTATCAGGGGGTGCTGGCCGCTGCGCCGACGGCGCCGTGGAAGGACGAGGTGCCGGGTGGTGATCTGCGCCGGTTGCTGGGCTCGCTGCTGAACTTCCCTGCGCTGCGTGCGCGTATTCCAGACATCGTTGATGGGCTGGTGGTGGACGATACGTCCGCGCTGCTGGCGACGGTGGCGGAGCTGAAGACAGCGATGGCCGGGATGGGGCAGGGCGCTAACAACCAGCCTTCACTGCCGCTGGTGATGTTGATCTCGGCGTCGGAGAACAATGCGCGGCCGGGGCTTACGCGGGAGCTTGTGGAGCAGGAGGCTGCTGGGGCTTTGTTTGTCAGCGCAATCCCTGGGTTTCTGGTCGGGGCGCCTGTGCCTGCTTATGTGAAGGATGCTTGGTTTGGGAAGTCGCCGGGTGCGTTACCCAGGACCTTGGTTGTGCATGGGACCTTGGATCCGAATACGGCGTATGCGGGCGCGGTGGAGCACGCGGCTGTGCTGGGGAAGGCTGGGGAGGTGAGTTTCAGTACGGTGGAAGGTGGGGCGCATTTGCTGTCTAACTTTGCGCCTGGGTGTTTTGTTGAGGCGGTTGGGGTGTTTGTTGGGGGTGGGGAGGTTGGTGGTAGGTGTGTTGAGCGGTGAGGGTTTTGGGTTCTCACAGCTGAGTTTGGTTGGGTGCTGGAGGTTTGGGTTTTAGGGTTTTGTTCTGCCCTCACCCCAACCCCTCTCCCGCTGGCGGGAGAGGGGCTTTGGTCATGCGGGGGCGGGGCTATCCGGTTGTCTGACAGGTTGTTGCGTGCGGCCTTGTTGGCTCCAGCGTTAGTCGCTGCACATCCGAAAACAGCTGCTCCACCGGCATGCCGTACGGCGCAAACAAACGCAGCCGTCCTTCGCGGTCGAATACGTAGCCGCCTGCGGTGTGGCTCATTGAGTAGGCGCCGGGGTGCTTGCCTTCTTCGCGGTCGTAGAAGGCTTTGAACGATGCTGCCATTGCGGCCAGTTGCGCATCGTCACCGACCAGCGCTGTCGCAGTCGGGTCAAACGCTTTCACGTAAGTCTCGGCAACAGCAGGGGTGTCGCGGGCCGGGTCCACGGTGACGAAGATCACCTGCAGTTTGTCGGCGTCCGAGCCCATCAGGTGCTTTACGCGGTTCAACTCCACCATGGTGGTGGGGCAGACGTCCGGGCAGCTGGTGAAGCCGAAGAACAGGTAAGTCACTTTGCCGTTGAGGTCGGCCGGGCTACGGCTTATGCCTGTGCTGTCGGGCATCGTCCATTGCTGGCCGAGCGCTTCGCAGGCGATGTCCTTGCCGTAGAAATCCACCTTGGGCTTTGCGGCGCAGGCGACCAGCAGCAGGGTGGCGGCGCTTATCGCGATGGTGGACAGGTGCAGTTTGCGGGCCAGTGCGGCGAGGCCGGTGGCGGAGGTGTTGGTGCGGGACATGGCTATGGTCGATGAAGGACGGACAGCCGAACTGCACGCAACGGGCCGGCATGGTGTGCCGGCCCGTTGCGTGCGTCAGTTGACCATCATGTGGAAGTGCATGCTCCAGATGATCCAGATGGAGAGCGCTACCACGATGAAAAGAATGACCAGGGTGAAAACAAAACTGGCCAGGTTCCAGCCGCCCTCCGAGGAGCGGTTCATGTGCAGGAAGTACACCAGCTGCACGATGATCTGCACGACGGCAAAGCCGACCAGCAAGGCCATCGTCAGTGGCCGCGACAGCGTCGGGTTCATCACCAGCAGGAAGGGGATGACGGTGAGCACGGCGCAGATCACGAAGCCGATCAGGTAGGACTTGGTGGAGCCATGTCCGCTGCCGGCGCGGGAGGTGTCGTTGTCGGACATGTTCAGAACACTCCAATCAGATAGACAAAGGTGAAGACGCAGATCCAGACCAGGTCCAGGAAGTGCCAGAACAGGCTGAGGCAGGAGATGCGGGTGACGTTGGTCGGGGTGAGGCCGCGACGCTTCACCTGGTGCATCACCACCGCCATCCAGATCAGACCGCTGGCCACATGCAGGCCGTGCGTGCCAACCAGTGCGAAGAACGCGGACAGGTAGGCGCTGGTGGTGGGGCCGGCGCCAATGTGGATGAGGTGGTTGAACTCATACACTTCCATGCCGATGAAGCCGGCACCGAGTGCGAAGGTCACGCCCAGCCAGGTCAGCACCGCGCGCTTGTCCTGGCGGTGCATCGCCAGCACGGCCTGGCCGTAGGTGATGCTGGAGACCAACAGCAGGAAGGTCTCCACCAGCACGAACGGCAACGAGAACAGTTCGGCACCGGTCGGGCCGCCTGCATACGCGTTGCTGAGCACCGCGTAGGAAGCGAACAGCGAGCCGAACAGCACCAGGTCGGACATGAGGTAGACCCACATGCCGAACACCTTCATGCCGCCCTGGTCGTGGCCATGGTCGTCATGGCTGTGCTCGGCCGCCTGTGCGTTGTCTACGGCGACGTTGGACATGATGTTCATGCAATCACCCTGTGCTGCTTGAGCTTGTTCTGGTGTTGGTTCTCGATGACGGCCACTTCTTCGGCGCTGACGTAGTAATCCACGTCCTCGTCGTAGGAGCGCACGATCAAGGTGACGATCATCGCCACGAAGCTCGCACCGGCCAGCCACCAGATGTGCCAGATCAAGGCGAAGCACAGCGCCAGGATCCAGATGTTGAGGATCAGCGGCACGCCGGTGTTACGCGGCATGTGGATCGGCGCGTAGTGCTTGGGCGGCTTGGGCAGACCTTGCTTCTTGGCTTCGTGGAAGGCGTCCAGGGTGTCGGCCTTGGGCACCACGGCGAAGTTGTAGAACGGCGGCGGCGAAGGCGTCTGCCATTCCAGCGTGCGTGCATTCCACGGGTCGCCGGTGATGTCCTGGTTCTGCTTGCGGTCGCGGATGCTGACGTAGATCTGCACCAGCATCAGCACGATGCCTGCGAACACGAACAGCGCGCCGACGAAGGCGGCAATCAGGTAGGGTGTCCACGCCGGGTTGTCGTACTGGTTCATGCGCCGGGTCATGCCCATGAAGCCGAGCATGTACAGCGGCATGAAGGCCAGGTAGAAGCCGATGATCCAGCAGGCGAACGACCACTTGCCCAAGCGCTCGTTGAGGGTGAAGCCGAACACCTTCGGGAACCAGTAGACGAAGCCGGCCAAGTAGCCGAACAGGGCGCCACCGATGATGGTGTTGTGGAAGTGGGCCACCAGGAACAGGCTGTTGTGCAGCAGGAAGTCCGCGCCCGGGATGGCCAGCAGCACGCCGGTCATGCCGCCGATGGTGAAGGTGACCAGGAAGGCGATGGTCCACAGCATCGGCACGCTGAACTCGACGCGGCCGCCGTACATGGTGAACAACCAGGTGAAGATTTTCACGCCGGTCGGGATAGCAATGATCATCGTCATGATGCCGAAGAAGGCATTGACGCTGGCACCGGAACCCATGGTGAAGAAGTGGTGCAGCCACACTACGAACGACAGGATGCCGATCGCCAGCGTTGCACCCACCATCGACTTGTAGCCGAACAGCTTCTTGCGCGAGAACGTGGCGGTGATCTCGGAGAAGATGCCGAACGCCGGCAATACCAGGATGTACACCTCCGGGTGGCCCCAGGCCCACACCAGGTTGACGTACATCATCGGGTTGCCACCCAGGTCATTGGTGTAGAAGTTGAAGTCCAGGTAGCGGTCCAGGGTGAGCGCGCCGAGGGCGACGGTCAGGATCGGGAACGCGGCAATGATGATCACGCTGGTGACCAGCACGGTCCAGGTGAACACCGGCATCTTCATCAAGGTCATGCCCGGCGCACGCATGCGCAGGATGGTGATGAACAGGTTGACGCCGGTCAGCAATGTGCCGACACCGGAGGCCTGCAACGCCCAGATGTAGTAATCAACACCTACCCCTGGACTGAACTCGATGCCGGACAGCGGCGGGTACGCCACCCAACCGGTCATCGCGAATTCGCCAAGGCCCAGCGAGATCATCATCAGCGCGGCGCCGACCACGAAGATCCAGAAGCTGAAGGCATTGAGGAAGGGGAAGGCCATGTCGCGCGCGCCAATCTGCAGCGGCACCACGATGTTCATCAGGCCCACCACGAACGGGGTGGCCACGAAGAAGATCATGATCACGCCATGCGCGGTGAAGATCTGGTCGTAGTGTTCCGGTGGCAGGAAGCCATCACTGCCAGGCCCGGCCGCGGCCAGCTGCGCGCGCATCATCAGTGCATCGGCAAAGCCGCGCACCAGCATCACCAGCGCTACTACGATGTACATGATGCCGATCTTCTTGTGGTCCACGGTGGTGAACCAGTCGCGCCACAGCACGCCCCACAACTTGAAATAGGTGACCGCGGCGAGCAATGCGATGCCGCCAAGCACCATGCCCGCCAATGTCACCACGACGATCGGGTCGTGCAACGGCACGGCGTCCCACGTCAACTTACCGAACATGCTCATTACTCCTGGGAGGCCTTGGGTTCTGCGTTGTGGCCAGACGTGGCCGCGGTGTTCTCACCCACGCCGATGAATTGGTCGATGACCTTCTTGAACAGCAGCGGCTCGACGCTGGCGAAGTGGCGGACCGGTTCCTTGCGGGTGGGCGCGGCCAGGCGCTTGAATTCGTCGAAGCTCAGCTGATCCGGCGACTGCCGCACCTGCGCAACCCAATCGTCGAACTGCGGTTGGCTCATCGCGGTGGCGACGAACTTCATGTTGGAGAAGCCGTGGCCGCTGTAGTTGCCCGACATGCCGTCGAACTTGCCCTGCTCGTTCGCCACCAGATGCAGCTGCGTGCGCATGCCGGCCATCGCATAGATCTGCCCACCCAGCTGCGGGATGAAGAAGGTATTCATCGTCGAGTTGGAGGTGATGTCGAAGGCCAGCTGCTGCCCGGCCGGGAAGTTGAGCTGGTTGACCGTGGCGATGCCCAGGTCCGGGTAGACGAATACCCATTTCCAGTCGGTCGCGATCACTTCCACGTGCAGCGGTTCGCCGGGAATATCCAGCGGCTTGTAAGGGTCAAGCTCGTGGGTGGATTTCCACACGATGACGGCCAGTACGGCGACGATGATCAGGGGCACGCCCCAGACCACGATTTCCACCTTGGTGGAGTGCGCCCAATCGGGCATGTACCTGGCCTTGGTATTGCCGGAGCGGTAGCGCCAGGCAAAGACGAAGGTCAGCACGATGGCCGGTATCACCACGATCAGCATCAGTGCGATGCAGATCAGGATCAGGTCGCGCTGGGCAATGCCCACGTCGCCCTTGGAGTCCAGTAGTACCCAGTTGCAGCCAGACAGGCCCACGCATGCCAAAGCGGCCAGCGCTGGGCGGATGCGTTTCCAGCAGATATTCATTGAAGGTCGACCCTGTTGAAGGAGCTCTTGAGCGGGGACCGCCGATGCCCGGCGCATGGGCCGGGAGCGGCTACACTGTCCGTACGGCGGTGCCTACAAAAGGATTGCCGATCCAGTCAAGTCCATACAAGATACATCATTGTATGGGTTGGTGCACGTACAAAGCAGGGAAGGTTCACCCGATGCAGCAGCCAGCCGCAGGCCGACGCCTGAAAAAGCCCAACCGGACCTGGGTCCGCCCCTTCGCCGAGGGCACCGGTCCGCTCTACCTGCAGATTGCCCAGCAGGTACGCGATGCCGTGGACGATGGCGTGCTGCAACCCGGCGACCGCCTGCCGCCGCAACGCGACCTGGCCCAGCTGATGGGCGTGGACCTGACCACGGTTACCCGCGCCTACGCCGAGCTGCGCCAGTCCGATCTGCTCGACGCGCAGGGCGCCGGTGGCACCTTCATCGCCATGTCGGCCGGCAACAGCGCCACCTCGGTGGACCTGAGCATGAACATCCCGCCGTTGCTGGGCAGCAGCCCGTTCGCGCAGAGCATGGAGCGCGGCTTCCAGCAGCTCAGCCAGCAGCTGGGGCAGGGCGAGTTGATGAGTTACCACGTCGGCGCCGGCTCCCGTGATGACCGCGCTGCCGCCGTGCAATGGCTGGCGCCGATCCTCGGCAACGTCTCCGCCGAGCGGGTGGTGATCTGCCCCGGCGCGCAGGCCGCGCTCTGCGCCATCGTGCTGGCCAAGACCCAGCCGGGTGACCTGATCGCCGCCGAACAGCTCACCTATCCGGGCCTGCTGGCCGCCGCGCGTGTGCTGCAGCGGGGCATTGTCTCCATCGCCATGGACGCCGAAGGCATGCTGCCGGACGCCTTGGAAGCGGCCTGCCAGCAGCGCAAGCCGGCCCTGATCTACCTGATCCCGACCATCCAGAACCCGACCACCGCGACCATGTCGCAGGCCCGCCGTGCCGCCATTCTGGCCATTGCCCGCCGCCATGGCGTGGCGGTGGTCGAGGACGACCCGTACTGGCTGCTGGCCGCCGACGCGGCACCGCCGCTGGCGGTGGATAGCCACCCGGATGCCCCGGTCTACTACGTTTCCACCCTGTCCAAGTGCCTGGCGCCGGGCCTGCGCACCGCCTATCTGGTGGTGCCGCCGGGCGAGCCGATGGAGCCGCTGCTGGACGCCCTGCGTTCGATCGCGCTGATGCCGACCCAGTCGATGGTGGCGGTGGCCTCGCATTGGATCCGCAGCGGCCAGGCCGATGAGATGGTGCGCCGCTTCCAACAGGAGCTGCGCCAGCGCCAGCAGATTGCCGCGCGCATCCTGCCCGAGCCTTATCAGGCACACCCGTCCGGCCTGCATGTGTGGCTGCCGCTGCCGCCACGGCTGGACCAGTACCGGCTGATCCAGGCCGCGCAGGCGCAGGGTCTGGGCATCGCCAGCTCGGAGGCGTTCAGCATCGAGGAGCAGGCCGGCAATGCCATCCGCCTTTCCCTGGGTGGGGCGGTGGACCAGCACAGCCTGGCGGCGGCGTTGACCAAGCTCACCGAGGTTATCTCGGCAGCGCCTGAGACGCGGACGCAGGCGATCGTTTAACCGCGCTCCGGTCATACCCATACAAAAGTGATACATTGCATATCTTGTATGGATATGCAGGTGGCTGCTGTGCGTCGGGACAAGCTGAAGTTTCATCTGGTCATGCTGGGCTGCGCCGGTTTCGTGGTGCTGGCGCTGGCGTCGCTGGTCTATGTCTGCTCGCGGCCGCAGACCGCCGATGTGCAGGCGAGTGAGCGTGCGGCCATCGAGCAGTGCCTGCAGCGCAGCCGCGCGCCGGAGCGTACCGAGATCTACCGCCGCGCCCAGGCCGATTCCTGCGCCGAGATGCTGGAACAGTACGAGCACAAGTTCGGCGCGGACGCCGCCTCGTGAGCCCGCCCAACGGCGCATCGCCGCGCCGACGTGGGATGCGGCTGTGGATCGCGGCGGGCTGCGTGCTGATGGCGGGTATTGCGATAGCGTTGTGGCAGTACTTCGGCCTCAGTGAGCAGGCCACGTTCGCCGAACAGGCCATCGTTTTCGACGACACCCAGCTCAAGTTGCCGCCGGAACTGGCTGGCGCCAACGGACGCATCCGCGTCGTGCATTTCTGGGACCCGGCCTGCAAGGTCTGCAACCGCGAAACCGGCGCGCATCTGAGCTATCTGATCAGCATGTACCGCCGCGCCAACATCGATTTCTATGCGGTGCGCCGCCCGGGCACGACAGGTGAGCTGCCCGAGTATCTGCGTGGTCGTTTGCAGGAACTGCCGACAATTGAAGGCGCCGAACATATCCCGGCCAGCCCTGCGGTTGCGATCTGGGATCGGCAAGGACATCTGGCTTACGCGGGCCCTTACAGCATTGGCATGGTCTGCAATTCGGCCAATAGTTTTGTCGAGCCCATCCTCGACAAGCTGGTCGATGGACAAACCGTGCGGCCGCGTGGCTTGTTGGCGGTGGGCTGTTACTGCCCGTGGCAAAGCAAGTCTTGATCCACTGCTGATGAATCTGCATGTATGCCAGCGTGCGTGGACGTTTTGTCCGCGCACAAAGAACAGCGGGCACCCGCTCCAACCGACCGATGGTTGTGAGCAGGCACCCGCCGCTGATGCAAACAATACGTGGCTACATCGTCCATACATGGTGCGACAGGATGTCGCAGTTTTTGCCGGTAAACATGGGGTTTGGCGATGAACTGGATGGACAGCGCGCTGCGCAGCAACGGCCCGATCTACCTGCGCATCGTCAACAGCATCGAGCGCAGCATGAACACCGGCGAGCTGGTGCCCGGCCATCGCCTGCCATCGCAGCGCGCATTGGCCAAGCAGCTCGGCATCGACCTGACCACGGTGACACGCGCCTTCGATGAAGCGCGCCGACGCGGCCTGATCGAAGCGCGTGGACCACAAGGCAGTTTCATCGCACCGCCGAAAGCAGCCTTCGGCCAACCAGTCGACCTGAGCATGAACGTGCCACCGGTACCGGATGCATTGGCCTTGAACGATGCCTTGCGTCGCGGTGCTGCCGCCGTGCTTGCGCGCAGCAACGCGCCCAATCTGATGACGTACCATCTCGCCGGCGGCAGCCCGACCGACAGACATGCGGCGATCAGCTGGTTGCAGCCGATGCTCGGCGAAGTCGCCGATACGGCACTGGTGGTGGCGGAGGGCGCGCAGTCGGCGCTGGCCTCAATCTTGATCAGCCAAACCCAGGAAGGCGAGGTGATTCTCTGCGATCACCTGGTGTACCCGGGCCTTCTGCAGGCGGCACGATCGTTGGGACGCCGCTTGCTGCCGGTCGATGGCGATGCGGAAGGAATGTGCCCGGAGGCGTTGGAGCGCGCCTCGCGGCAGAGTGGGGCGCGCGTGGTTTACCTCAATCCCACCTGCAACAACCCGACGGCGCTGACGATTCCCTCGCAGCGACGTGTTGAGCTGGCACGTGCGCTGCAGCGGTTGGATCTGCTGGCCATCGAGGACGATCCGTATTGGCATCACGCTGTGGAAAAGCCAACGCCAATTGCGGCGCTGGCACCGGCGCAGGTGTACTACGTATCAACCTTGTCGAAGGCGATCAGCCCAGGTTTGCGCACGGCATTCGTGCGCTGTCCATCCGAGCAGCATGCAGAAGCACTGGCAATTGCATTGCGCTCGATCTGCCTGATGGGGCATCCACTGGTGATGGCGCTGGTAAGCCAGCTGCTGTTGGACGGTTCGGCGAACGCATTGTTGAATCAGGTGTTGGATGAAGCGCGCGAGCGCACCGCGCTGGCTACACACTTGCTGGTGCCCTCATTGAAGGTGCAAGCGTCAGGGCTGCATGCCTGGTGCACCCTGCCAGAGCAAAACCGGCAAAAACCGGGGGGGGGGGGGGGGTGGGGGGGCCGCACCCCACACGAAAGCCCGGGTGGTGTGGGGGCCCCCCCCCAGGGGGCCCCCCGCGGCCGAGCACCGGCGGGGGGGGGGGGGGGGAG
>NZ_JBRREC010000086.1:0-21505 GCF_056760015.1 Stenotrophomonas sp. STEN029
CTCTTGCTCTTGCTCTTGATTGTGCTCTTGCCTCACGCCAGCCAAGCAAAGGCCGGAGCCAGGGCCAGAGCGATTCCCGCCTTCGCGGGAATGACGGCATCAAAGCAACCGCAAGAGCAACCGCAAGAGCAACCGCAAGAGCACAACGGCATTGAATACATTCGGACAACTCCTCCGCGTCACTACCTTCGGTGAATCCCACGGGCCGGCCATCGGCTGCGTGATCGATGGTTGCCCGCCCGGTCTGGAAATCAGCCCCGAAGAATTCACCCACGACCTGCAGCGGCGTGCCACCGGCAAGAGCCGCCACACCTCCGCGCGGCGTGAGGCCGATGAGGTCGAGATCCTGTCCGGCGTCTATGAAGGCCGCACCACCGGCACGCCGATCGCGCTGCTGATCCGCAACACCGATCAGCGCAGCAAGGATTACAGCAACATCGCCCAGCAGTTCCGCCCGGGCCATGCCGATTACAGCTATTGGCAGAAGTACGGCATCCGTGACCCACGCGGTGGCGGCCGTTCCTCGGCGCGTGAAACCACCATGCGGGTGGCCGCTGGCGTGGTTGCCAAGAAGTGGCTGCTGCAGCGTCTCGGCGTCAGCGTGCGCGGCTACCTGTCGCAGCTTGGCGAGATCACCCCGGCCGGTTTTGACTGGAATGTGGTCGAAGACAACCCCTTTTTCTGGCCCGATGCCAAGCAGGTGCCGGAGCTGGAAACCTATATGGATGCGCTGCGCAAGTCCGGTGATTCGGTCGGTGCGCGCGTCACCGTGGTCGCCGATGGCGTGCCGCCGGGTTGGGGCGAGCCGATCTACGGCAAGCTCGATGGCGATATCGCTGCCGCGCTGATGAGCATCAATGCGGTCAAGGGCGTGGAGATCGGCGATGGCTTTGCCAGCGCTGCGCAGAAGGGCACCGAGCACCGTGACCTGATCACCCCGCAGGGCTTCCAGTCCAACCATGCCGGCGGCATCCTCGGTGGCATTTCCACCGGCCAGCAGATCGTTGCCTCGATGGTGCTCAAGCCCACCTCCAGCTTGCGCCTTCCCGGCGCGACCGTGGATACGGCCGGCAATGCGGTCGAGGTCATCACCACCGGTCGCCATGATCCTTGTGTCGGCATCCGTGCCACGCCCATCGCCGAGGCGATGCTGGCACTGGTATTGATGGACCAGGCCATGCGTCATCGCGGTCAGTGTGGCGACGTCGGCGAAATGAGCCCACGTATCCCGGGCCAGCTCGATGACTGACCGTCGTCCCCGCGTCTGGGTGTCACAGCCCCTGTTCGACGACACCGTCGCACAGTTGGCGCTGCACTGTGATGTGGTTTCCACTGATGCGGTCACCAAGCACGACAGTGCCAGCCTCAGTGCGAATCTGGCCGACATGGATGGCGTCCTCATCACGCTCAACGAGCGGATCGGTGCGGCGGAAATCGCCAATGCGTCCGCGTTGAAGATGATCGCCAACGTTGGCGTCGGCTATAACAATCTTGATGTTCCTGCGTTGAATGCAGCTGGCATCGTTGCCAGCAATACGCCGGACGTACTTACCGAAACCACAGCCGATCTCGGCTTCTCGCTGCTGATGGCGGCCGCGCGCCGCATCGTCGAGTCCGATCGCTGGTTGCGTGACGGCAAGTGGGGGCAGTGGTCGTTCACCACCATGCTCGGCGCCGATCTGCATGGCAGCACCCTGGGCATCCTCGGCATGGGCCGGATCGGCCAGGCCATTGCCCGCCGTGGCCATCATGGCTTCGGCATGAAGGTGCTGTACCACAACCGTTCGCAGCTGCCTGCCGAGCAGGAGCAGGCGGTCGGCGCCAGCTATGTCGGTTTCGATGAACTACTGGCCAGCGTCGATCACCTGGTGCTGGTGCTGCCGTATACGGCGCAGAACCACCACATCATCAACGCTGCCGCGCTGGCGAAGATGAAGCCGACCGCCACCTTGGTCAACATCGCCCGCGGCGGTATCGTCGATGAGCTGGCCCTGATCGATGCGCTGGCCAACGGTCGCCTGGCCTCGGCCGCGTTGGACGTTTACGAGAACGAGCCGAACGTGCGTCCGGAATTGTTGGCGCTGGACAACATCGTGCTCACTCCGCATATCGGCAGCGCATCGCTGGCAACACGCCGGGCGATGGTGCAGGTTGCGCTGGACAACCTGCTGGCGGGCCTGGGCATCGGCCCGGATGCCGGCAAGCCGGTCAATGCCATCAATACCGAACTGCTGAGCAACGGCACCGCGCGCATTGCCGTTGCCGGCAAAAAAATCGACGACAAAAAACGATAGGGAGCCTCGGCAGCCGCGCGCCGGAGGTTCCCCGAACCTGGCTCGATGTGTGTCTCCCCCTCCAAACTTTCGAGTATCCCCATGAGCAATGAAGCCCGTCGTTTCCATGTAGCCGTTGTTGGCGCCACCGGCGCTGTCGGCCAGACCATGCTGTCCATCCTGGCCGAGCGCAGTTTCCCGATCAGCAAGCTGACCCTGCTCGCCTCCGAGCGTTCGGCCGGCCAGCAGGTCGACTTTGAAGGCGACAAGATCACCATCCAGGACCTGGCCACGTTCGACCCGGCCGGCGTCGAGATCGCCCTGTTCTCGGCCGGTGGTGGTATCTCCAAGGAATTCGCGCCCAAGTTCGCCGCTGCTGGCGCCGTGGTGATCGATAACTCGTCGACCTTCCGTTACGACGATGACGTGCCGCTGGTGGTGTCCGAGGTCAATCCGGAAGCAGCGAAGAACCGCCCGCGCGGCATCATCGCCAACCCGAACTGCTCGACCATGCAGCTGATGCCGGTGCTGGCGCCGATCCACCGCGAGTACGGCATCGAGCGCATCAATATCGCCACCTACCAGTCGGTGTCGGGCGCGGGCCAGACCGGTATGGAAGAGCTGGGCAAGCAGACCGCGCAGCTGCTCGGCTTCCAGGAGGTCGAGCCGAAGAAGTTCCCGATGCAGATCGCCTTCAACCTGATCCCGCACATCGACGAGTTCCTCGACAACGGCTTCACCAAGGAAGAAATGAAGCTGGTCTGGGAGACCCGCAAGATCCTCGGCGACGACAGCATCCTGGTGAACCCCACCGCAGTGCGTGTGCCGGTGTTCTACGGCCACTCCGAGGCGGTCAACATCGAGACGAAGAAGAAGATCAGCACCGAGCAGGCCCGTGAGCTGCTGGCCACCGCGCCAGGCGTGAAGGTGGTGGACGAGCGCAAGGCTGGCGGCTATCCCACCCCGGTTACGCATGCCTCGGGCACCGATCCGGTCTATGTCGGCCGCATCCGCGAGGACATCTCGCACCCGCGTGGTTTGAACATGTGGGTGGTGGCGGACAACATCCGCAAGGGTGCCGCACTGAACGCAGTGCAGCTCGCCGAGCTGGTCGCCAACGGCGGCTGATCCCCCCAACGACGCCGGCGTGATGCCGGCGTCGTTGCATATGGGCGGTACAGCGGTGTTCGAAAGGCGGGTCAGCCGTTATATTGGCCGCCATGAAACCAAGGGGCGGGGGCGCGATGCGCTCATTACAAGGTGTGCTGGTTCTCGGCCTGGCGCTGTTCAGTAGCACAGCAATGGCGTTGGGGCTGGGCAATATCCGCGTCCTGTCCAAGCCGGGACAGCCTTTGCTGGCTGAGATTCCGGTCATTACCAGTGATGCGAGCGAGCTCGACAACGCCAAGGCGGGGCTGGCATCAGCGGCCACCTTCGAGCGCGTAGGGCTGGCTGCGCCGACCGGGCTGGTAGGAGAACTGCAATTCCAGTTTGCGCAGGACCGTGACGGCCGCGCGGTGATTCGGGTGACCAGTGCCGCGCCGGTGCAGGTGGCGTCGGTGGGTTTCCTGATCGAGGTCGATTGGGGCCAGGGCCGGCTGGTGCGTGAATACTCGGCGCTGGTGGCCGCACCCGAAGCCGCAACGGCAGTGGCCGAACCGGTCATCGAAGCGCCGGCTGCGGCCCAATCCAATCTGATCGTGCGTGAGCCCGAGCCGCTGCCTGAGTTGCCGGCACCTGCCGCGCCGGTAGCAGCACCTGCGCCGGCTCAACCGGTTGCCGCGGCGCCTGCAGCGCGCCCTGCAGCGATGCCGGTGGCCAGTAGTGAAGGCCAGCTGGCTCCGGTGCAGCGCGGCCAGAGCCTGTCGCAGATCGCCCGCGAGTTGTCGCGCGAGAGCGGCGCGTCCTTGAACCAGACCATGGTCGCGCTGATGCGGGCCAATCCGGAAGCCTTCATCCGCGGCAACATCAACCTGCTCAAGCAGGGTGCGGTGCTGCGTACCCCAGCGCAGGAAGAGCTGGCACGGGTGGATGCATCCGAGGCACGTGCCATCGTTCGTGACCAGGCCGCACAGTGGCGACAGGCACGCGCGCCCATTCCGCAGCCGGCCGTAGCCGATGCTGTGGTGGCGCCGGCCAAGGCCGCTGCACCGGCAGCAGCAAGTGCGGGCCCCAGTGGTGCACGCCTGGAAATCGCCCCGGCCGTGGCCGGCGCACAACAGACTGCGGGAATGACGACCGGACTCGATGCCGGTGGCGAGGGTGACATGTTGGCCAACGAACAGCTGCAGCAAGCCAAGGAAGATCTGGCGGCACGTGACGCGGAACTGCAGGAGCTGCGCGATCGCGTCGGCGAACTCGAGAAGCTGCAGAAGCAGCAGCAATCGCTGATTGCGATGAAGGATTCGGATCTGGCCGCTGCCCAGCAGCAATTGGGTGAGGCGGCCAAGCGTGATGGCAGCAGTTCGTTTGGCTGGATCTGGTTGGGGCTGGCGCTGCTGGTGCTGGGTGCGTTGGGCTGGCTGCTGAGCCGTCGGCGCAAGCCACTGCCGGTTGCCCCGCGCGCTGATTTCGAGGCAGGAGACCTGGCCGCAGCGATGCCGGTGATGGGCGCCGCTGCTGCGCAGCAGTCGTTGCATGCAGCGGAAGTGGACGAATTCGACCCGCGGGACGAGCTCGACGCCCAGCCGTTGCCGGTCGTTGCGGAAGTGCAGCCCGAAGCCTATGAAGAACCGATGCCGGCATGGCTGAAGTCCACCCCGCCGGCCCGCGTGGAGCCGGTGCTTCCGGTGGCTGCGCCGGCGGTTGCACACAAGCCGGTGCTGCTGTTTGAGGCCTCGCGGCAGTTCGATGCGGTGGTCGAGCCCGTGCCTGCGCAACCCGAGCCGGCTGCGGCCGATGAGGCGGGTTGGCTGGCCGGTGACGTGGCTGCGGTTGCGCCGCTGGCACCGGCACCTGCTGGTCGTGAACGGCTGGAGTTGGCCATTGCCTATCTCGATCTTGGCGATGCCGAGACTGCGCGTACCCTGCTCAACGAGGTTGCTGCCAGCGCTGATCCGCAGGCACGCAGTGAAGCGCTGGAATTACTTGGCCGCATGGCCTGACGGAGAGTTGCAATGAAACGCGAGCGGCGGATTGACTACGTGGAATTCGCCTCGCGCGACCCTGCGGCGAGTCGTGTTTTCTTCGAGCAGGTGTTCGGCTGGACGTTTGAAGACTACGGCCCGGATTACACTGCTTTTGATGACGGTGAGCTGCAGGGCGGCTTCTTCCGTGGCACGCCGGCGACGACCAGCGTGGGCGCGCCGCTGCTGGTGCTGTATGCCGCACAGCTGGGCCCGCTGCTCGAGGTCATCGCAACGCAGGGCGGTGAAGTGGTCAAGCCGATCTTCACTTTTCCCGGTGGTCGGCGGTTCCAATTCCTGGAACCGGGTGGCAACGAACTGGCTGTGTGGTCAGAGCGCGACAACGACTGAGTTGGGCATGGTTCCACCGGTTCCAACAAGATCAGAGGTTCAATGATGCGCTATGCGCTGGGCGTGGAGTACGACGGCAGCGAGTTCAAGGGCTGGCAACAGCTTGGCGAGCACGGCTGCGCGAGTGTGCAGGCCACGTTGCAGGAGGCACTGTCTTCGGTCGCCAATGCGCCGATCAGTGTGGTGTGTGCAGGGCGTACCGATGCCGGCGTGCACGGTGAATGCCAGGTCGTGCACTTCGACAGTGATGTCGAGCGTGCGCCGCGTGGCTGGGTGCTGGGTACCACCACGCGGTTGCCGCCGTCGATCTGCGTGCGCTGGTGCGTGCCGGTGGTGGATGAGTTCCATGCGCGGTTTTCGGCCAAGGCGCGACGTTATCGCTACCGTATCCTCAACCGCCAGGTACGGCCGGCGCTGTACCGGCAGATCCTGAGCTGGGATCGGCGCCCGCTGGACGCTGATGCCATGCATCGGGCGGCGCAGGCGCTGCTCGGTGAGAACGACTTCGGTGCATTCCGCAGCGCGCAATGCCAGGCCTTGCATGCCCGCCGTGAATTGCAATCGATCGCCGTGCGGCGCCAGGGCGAGGTGGTCGAGGTCGAGGTCCAGGCCAATGCCTTCCTGCATCACATGGTGCGCAACATCGTCGGTTCGCTGATGATGGTGGGCGCTGGCGAAAAGCCTGAAAGCTGGATCGGGGAACTGCTGGCAGGCCGTGATCGCAACCTGGCAGGGCCAACCGCACCGCCGCAGGGCCTGGTATTCGTCGGTCCGCTGTATCCTGAGCTCTGGAAGCTGCCGGACGAGGTGACACTGTGAGCCGTACGCTGTTTCGTACCCGCATCAAATTCTGCGGCATGACCCGCGCAGGCGACATCCGTCTGGCCACCGAGTTGGGTGTGGATGCCATCGGTTTCATCTTCGCCAAGGGCAGTGCCCGCAGGGTGGCACCATCCGAGGCGCGCGCCATGCGCCAGGCGATCGCACCGATGGTCGAAGTGGTGGCCTTGTTCCAGCAGAACAATCGCGAGGAAGTTCGCGAGGTGCTGCGCGCGGTGCGGCCAACCCTGTTGCAGTTCCATGGCGACGAGGACGATGCGTTCTGCCGCAGCTTCAACATGCCGTACCTGAAGGCGATTGCGATGGGCGGACGCAGCGACGTCACCGCGCGCGGGTTGCAGCAGATGTATCCGCATGCCGCGGGCTTCCTGTTCGACAGCCACGTGGCCGGTGGCAGCGGCGGCACCGGCGTCGCCTTTGACTGGTCGCAGATTCCGCCCGGTGTGCACCGGCCGTACCTGCTGGCCGGGGGGATTCGCCCGGAGAACGTGCACGACGCCATTCTCGCGACCCAGCCTTGGGGCGTGGACGTGTCCAGCGGCATCGAGGTGTCGCCGGGGATCAAGGACGGCTACAAGATGCGCCAGTTCGTCGAAGAAGTACGCCGCGCCGACCTGCATGTCGAGCAGGACTGAATACGCGCGCTGAGCGTGGCGATGTATTGCACTGGTGCTGCCCGGGCTGCCGCACTTTTGGGATCCGGTCGCAGGGCATGTCCGGGCTGATTCCCTTATGATGGTGTCCACGGCGACAAGCACGGATGCCTGTGGGAAACGGATGTTGCTGTCACAGCTTGCAGGCTGGGGCAGTTCCCGCTGAGCAGCTGGGCGCCACAAGGAAAGTGTGCATGGCGGAGTTTCTGGAAGTAGCGCTGTCCTACCCGACGTTGCCTTACAGCGTCGTGTTCGCGTTCGCTGTCATCTACTGGTTGCTGGCCGCGACCGGTATCGTCGATGAGGGTGGCATTGGTAGCGGCGACGGCGCCGACTTTCATTCCCATGGCGGTGAGCATGGCGCGACCGGCATTGCCGCGATGTTCGCGCGGCTCGGCCTCGGTGGTGCGCCGACCATGCTGGT
The DNA here is from genome assembly GCF_056760015.1 of Stenotrophomonas sp. STEN029. Classification (NCBI taxonomy): domain Bacteria; kingdom Pseudomonadati; phylum Pseudomonadota; class Gammaproteobacteria; order Lysobacterales; family Lysobacteraceae; genus Stenotrophomonas; species Stenotrophomonas sp. STEN029. The sequence goes on from NZ_JBRREC010000086.1 coordinate 7,667, forward strand.
GGTGTTGCTGCTGGCCTTTTTCGGCTGGACCATCACCTATCTGGTTCAACTTTTCTTCCTGCAGTCACTGCCGGTGCCCCTGCGCTGGGGTGTCGGCACGGTGGTGGCCATTGCCGCCTTGATTCCCGGTGCGGTGGTGTCGGCCTGGGTGCTGCGGCCAATACGCCGATTGCTGCTCAAGCTTCGGCCGGTTGCCCAGGAGTCCATCCTCGGCCGGTTTGCCCAGGTCACCTCACCGGAAGTCACCGCCACGCAGGGCTATGCCAGCATGGATGACGGCGGTGCCGGCCTGATCCTGCATGTACGTACCCGCGAAGGCAGCCGTTTGCCGCGTGGCCAACGTGTAAGGCTGGTGGAATACCTGCCCGACAAGAATCACTACCTGGTGGTCGCCGATACCGACCTGCCAGGCTTGGACGTTTTCCCTTCTGATGTATCAGGCGACAAGGAGATCCACTGATGAGTACTGCTGCGCTGGCCCCTTTCATTATCGGGGTTGCTGCCCTGTTGGTGTTTTTCCTTGGTTTGGCGGGTTTGTTCAAAGCCTTCTACAAGAAGGTTGACCAAGGCACCGCGCTGATCGTGAACGACATGAGTTCGCAGCCCAAGGTGCACTTTACCGGCGCCCTGATCATTCCGGTGCTGTACCGCGCCGAGCACATGAAGATCAGCCTGATCACCCTGCAGGTTGATCGCCGTGGCAAGGAAGGCCTGATCTGCCGCGACAACATGCGCGCCGACATCACCGTGGCGTTCTACCTGCGCGTCAACGAAACCCAGGCCGATGTACTGCGTGTGGCCAAGGCCATCGGTGCAGACCGCGCCTCGGACAAGAACGCGGTGGATGACCTGTTCAACGCCAAGTTCTCCGAAGCCTTGAAGACCGTGGGCAAGAAGTTCGACTTCACCCAGTTGTTCGAGAAGCGGCAGGAGTTCCGCGACGAGATCATCGCGGTGATCGGCAATGACTTGAATGGCTACGCGCTGGAAGACGTGGCCATCGACTACCTGGAGCAGACCCCGAAGTCGCTGCTTGACCCGAGCAACATCCTCGATGCCGAAGGCATCCGCAAGATCACCGAGCTGACCGCCGCGCAGAACGTGATCACCAACGAGCTGGCGCAGAACGAGCGCCTGGCCATCACCAAGAAGAATGTCGAGGCCAAGGAAGCCACGCTGGCGCTTGAGCGGCAGCAGGCAGAGGCCGAGGCACGCCAGCGCCGTGAGGTGGAAACCATCCGCGCCCGCGAGGAAGCCGAGACCCTGAAGGTGCAGGAAGAACAGCGCCAGCTGTCCGAGAATGCCCGCATCGAAGCGCAGCAGCTGATCGACATCCGCGACCAGAACCGCCTGCGCGAAGTGGAAGTGGCCGAGCAGAACCGTCAGCGCGCCGTTGCCATCGAAGTCGAGCGCGTCGCCCGTGCCCGCCAGCTGGAGCAGGTCACCACCGATCGTGAAGTGCAGCTGCAGGGCGTGGAGCGCGACAAGGTGGTCGAGCAGGGCAAGATGGATGTTGCCAACATCACCCGTGAGCGCATCTCCATCGACAAGACCGTGGCGCAGGAAGAAGAGCGCATCAAGGAAGTGCGCCAGGTATCGGAAGCTGACCGCCTGAAGCAGGTCGCCATCCTCGAAGCCGAGGCGCAGGCGCAGGAAGCCATGCTCAAGCAGGTCAAGGAGGCCGAGGCCAGCGAAGCTGCTGCCAAGCACCGCGCGGTGGAGATCACCACGCTGGCGCAGGCCGAATTCGATGCCGCCGGCAAGCAGGCCGAAGCCAAGAAAGCACTGGCCGATGGCGTGCGCGCCGAGCGTGCCGCGCCGGGTCTGGCGGATGCACAGGTCAAGGAAGCCAGCGCGCTGGCCATCGAGAAGGTTGGTATTGCCGAAGCCCGCGTCGTCGATGCGATGGCCGACGCCAATCTGAAGCAGGGTACGGCCGAAGCCAAGGTGCTGGCCGAGCAGCTGGCCGCGCGTGCGCAGGGCGAGGAGCAGATGGGCCGTGCCAAGGCAACGGCAACCGAAACGCTGGGCGTGGCCGAAGCCGCGGTCATCGAGAAGAAGCTGTTCGCCGAAGCCGACGGTTTGACCCGCAAGTTCCAGGCCATCGATTCGCTCGGCGATACCGCACGCGGCCACGAAGAGTTCCGCATGACCCTGGAAACCGGCCTGCGTCAGGCCCTGGCGGCGATCGATGCCGGCAAGGAAGTGACCAAGGAAAATGCCGAGGTCATCGCCAGTGCGCTGCGCAACGCCAGGATCGACATGGTCGGCGGCGACGGTGGCATGTTCGAGAACCTGGTCAAGGCGGTGTCGCTGGGCAAGTCGATTGAGGGCCTCACCGACAAGAGTCCGATCGTGCAGGACCTGATGCAGCGCTACCTGGGCGTGGACATGTCCGCGCGCGGCCTGCCGGCCCGGCGTGGTGCCGATACGCCGGCGATGGAGTCGGACGCAGGTTGAGCGTTGGCGTGCCCCGCGCGGGTGCACCGCGTGGGGCGTTGATGCGTCGCTTGGCTGGAGCTGGCGGCACACGAGCATGAGGGCGTCGGGGATTCCGTCCCGAGGGCGGAATCTGCCGATGTCAGAGCAGGGAACAATCGATGGCCGATACAAATCTGGACGCTGCCGCTACGCCGGAAGGCGGCTCCATCGCCGATCAGGCGGTGGCGCAGGGCGGTGCCTATGAGGTGCTGCGCAAACGTCTGAGCGATCAGGGCGCACGTCTGCGGCAGGTGGTGGACGCGCTGAACCAGCGCAGGCTGCAGGAGTTCGGCGACAGCCGGATGGAAGTGATCGGGCGCTTCCGCATCCGCAGCGAGAACAACTGCGTTGGCCGCGATGTGGTACAGGTCGGCGACGACCTGCTGCTGTTCGGCTACAACGTCTTCATCGGCTTGAAGACACAGACCCGCATCGAGGATGTGTTCGGGCTCTATCGCCTGGTGGACGGTGCCGAAGGCTACGACGTCACCCCGGTGGACCTGAAAAGCAGTTTCCTGGCCCAGGCGGGCTTCGTCCACGATTTTGGTGAGCTCTACGCGTACTACAAGAATGCGCGCCTGCTGCAGCTGATCGTGCGCGACGGCAAGTTGCTGGCTGCCTTCCAGATCGGCGAGCGCAGCACTGATGTGCGCGTATTCCGCTGGGCGATGGCACCCAGTGGCGAGCTGACCTACATCGATGCACGTGGCGAGCGTGATATCGCGCTGCCGCCGCCATTCGACTTCGAATGGATGCGTGCCGGCCGCGACATGTTGATCACCGGTCGCTTCCCGCACCTGAACATCCTCGACACCATCTTCGTCGAGACCACCGGTGGTGACCTGACCATCAAGGTCGAGAACAATACCGAGACCGGGAAGGGCGTTTACAGCGAGCCGGTCGAGGACAGCACGCAGTCGGTGGACGACGCGACCATTGACTTCGCCAAGGTCGGCTCGCTGATCTTGCTGAAGATCCAGCCGTACCGCGAGGACAGCTGGCGTGGCCTGATCTACAACACGCTGACCGGCAAGGTGGTGCGCAACGACGCCATCGTCCAGGCCTGCGTGCAGCTGCCCGATGACCATGGCGTCATCTTTCCCGGTGGCTATTACCTGCAAAGCGGCGAGCACAAGGCGTTCGATGCCTCGATGCAGGGCATGCGTTACAAGCGCTCGATCCGTTCGCCCAATGGCGAGGACATGCTGTACATCTTCTACGAGCGCGAAGCCGGCAAGTCGGCGCTGTTCGTCTACAACAGCATCCAGCGCGTGCTGCAGAACCCGGTGTTCGGCATGGGCTACGCCTTCATGCGCGATGGCCGGATGGTGCTGTTCAATGCCGAGAACGAGGAACCTACCCGCGTCCACCCGATGCAGGTCTGGCAGACCCCGTTCAGTAGTGATGAATTCGCTGCACATGCACCCACCGGCACCAGCTTCATGGCCCGCATCGGCAATGCCGAGCTGGTGCGTGGCATCTCGAATCTGCTCGATCTCGGTCGCGAGATCGACAGCCGCGAGGTGTCGCTGCCGCGCTACGAGCTGCTGACCCATAACGCGCGCCGTCTGTTTGACACCCACCATTGGCTGGATGATGCCAACTGCGACGGTGCCGCGACGCTGCTGCGCGAGATCAGTGCGACCGGCGAGTCGATGCTCGACGAGTACGAGAAGGTCGAGAGCATCCGCAAGCAGTCGGCGCAGGCGATGGCCGAGGTCACCGCTGCGCACAAGACGCTGCTGGGGCGGTTGCAGCCGCAGAACTGGACGAAGATCGGGGAGTTCGTCGAATCGCTGGGCGACATCGGCAAGCTGCGTGGCCGCCTGCTGACCGTGCGCGATTTCCGTTACGTCGACGTCGCCGCCATCGATGCGATGAACGTCTCCTTGCAGGAGGCGCATGACCGGGTTGGTGCGGCGGCGGGTGAATTCCTTGGCAGCGACAAGGCGCTGCAGCCGTTCGCTGATCGATTGCAGGAGCTGGATGCCGCCGCGCAGGTGGCGCAGACCGCCAAACAGTTGTCCGAGCAGATCGCGCAGATGCAGGTGATGTCGGGCGATCTGGACATGTTGTCCGAGCTGATGGCCAGCCTGAAGGTGGACGATGCCGCGCAGCGCACGCGCGTGGTCGAGGCCATTTCTGCCATCTACGCCAAGCTCAACCAGGCGCGCGCACGTGCGGATCAGCGCCGTCGTTCATTGGGTTCGGCTGAAGCCGTGGCGCAGTTTGGGGCGCAGTTCTCCCTGTTCAGCCAGGCCATCACCAGTGCGCTGGGTTTGGCGACCGATCCGGAGCGCGCCGACGAGCAGTTGTCGCGATTGATGGTGCAGCTGGAAGAACTGGAAAGCCAGTTCGGCGAGCACGAACAGTTCCTGGGCGACATCCTCAACAAGCGTGAGGAGCTGCTCGATACCTTCGAGTCGCACAAGCAGACCTTGTTGGATGCGCGCCAGCGCAAGGCGCAGTCGGTACTGGACGCAGCCAACCGCATTCTTGATGGCCTGGCCAAGCGCACCGAGCGCTTCACCACCGTTGATGAGCTGAACGCGTTCTTCGCTGGTGACCCGCTGATCCTGAAGTTGCGTGAGCTCGCCGATCGCCTGCGCGACTACAAGGACAGCGTCAAGGCCGACGACGTGGAAGCGCGGCTCAAGGGCGTGCGCGACCAGGCGGTGCGGGCGCTGCGTGATCGCAGTGATCTGTTCGAAGGTGGCGGCAACATCATCCGTCTCGGCCGACACCGTTTCAGCGTCAACACCCAGCCGCTGGATCTGACCATCCTGCCGCGCGGCGATGGTCTGGCAGTACATCTCACTGGCACCGACTACTACGAGGCCATTGTCGATCCGGAGCTGGAGGAGCTGCGCGACTATTGGCCGGTGACGCTGGATTCGGAATCAGCCGCGCTCTATCGCGGCGAGTATCTGGCAGGTCTGCTGCTGGATGCGGCCATCAACGGCCGCGATGGCCTGAGCGTGGAGCTGTTGCTGCGTGAAGCCGCGCAAGCCGATGCGCTGGCCAAGCGGGTGCGCGATTTCGCTGCGCCACGTTACCGCGAAGGCTACGAGAAAGGCATTCACGATCACGATGCGACGTTGATCCTGCAGGCGGTTCTGCCGCTGTATCAGGCGGCCGGTTCGCTGGTGCACGCGGCGGGTCCACGCGCCCTTGCCTTGCTGTTCTGGGCGCGTGAGGGCAAGCGCGAGGAGGTGAGCCAGTGGTTGGAACGCGCCGCCGGTGCATTCGCCATCGCCAAGCTGTTCAATGTGCGGGACGGGCTTGAAGCCTTGCGCACGGAGATCGCATCGGCGTTGGCGGGCTTCCAGGACGAGCATGGCTTGCCGTTCGATAGCGGCGTGCCGGCTTTGGCTGCCGAATACCTGCTGTCGGAGCTTGGCAACGGTGAGCCAACTTTCTCCTTCAGCGGCTACGCGCGGCAGCTGCTCAGCGGCCTGCGCGAACAGCTGCAGGCTGCCGGGCAAGCGGATGCATTTGATCGCAGCCTGCAACGTCTGAACACACGACTGGCCCTGCAATGGGCGCAGGCGCTGCAATGGTTGCAGGCGATGTGTGGCCAACCGAAGTTTGCCGCCATGGCCGGCTATGTGCCGGAAGCCGCTGCGATGTTGCTCGGCGAACGGGCCTTGCGCAGCAAGGTACGCGAGGTGACCTTGATCGCCGATGTCGCTGGCCTGCTCGGTGAGCATGCGCGCGTCACCCAAGGCCACCTGCAATTGGCGGTGGATGATTTCCTGCAGCGCTGGCAGTCGCATCGCCGCCAGTTCCAGCCCGGCTTCGAGCGCTACCAGGCACTGCGCCACCGCATCAGTGCGCGCGAACGCGATTCCCTGCGATTGAACGAGTTCCAGGCCCGACCGCTGAGCTCGTTCGTTCGCAACAAGCTGATCAATGACGTCTACCTGCCCATCATCGGCGACAACCTCGCCAAGCAGATGGGCACGGTGGGCGAGAACAAGCGCAGCGACCTGATGGGCCTGCTGATGATGATCAGTCCGCCCGGTTACGGAAAAACCACATTGATGGAATACGTGGCCAACCGGCTCGGCCTGGTCTTCATGAAGATCAACGGCCCGGCGCTGGGGCACGAGGTGCGCTCGCTGGACCCGGAGCAGGCACCGGATGCCACCTCACGGCAGGAGCTGCACAAGCTCAACCTGGCGTTGGAGATGGGCAACAACACCATGCTGTATGTCGACGACATCCAGCACACCCATCCGGAGTTCCTGCAGAAATTCATTTCCCTGTGTGACGGCACCCGTCGCATCGAGGGTGTGTGGAAGGGCCGCACCAAGACCTACGACCTGCGCGGCAAGAAATTCTGCGTGGTGATGGCCGGCAACCCGTATACCGAGTCCGGTGAAGTGTTCAAGGTGCCGGACATGCTGGCCAACCGTGCCGATATCTACAACCTCGGTGATGTACTCGGCGGCATGGAAGAGGCCTTCAAGCTCAGCTACATCGAGAACAGCCTGACCTCCAGCCAGGTGTTGGCGCCGATGGCGACCCGCGATCTGGCCGACCTCTATCTGCTGGTTGACAAGGCTGGCGGCAAGGAGGTGTCGACCAATGCACTCAGCCACGCTTACAGCGGTGCGGAGATCAACGAGATCGTCGCCACCTTGCAGCGGCTGATGCAGGTGCGCGAGGTGGTGTATCGGGTCAACCAGCAATACATCGCCAGCGCCGCGCAGGCTGACAAGTACCGGGTCGAGCCGCCGTTCCGCCTGCAGGGCAGCTACCGCAACATGAACAAGCTGTCGGAGAAGATCTCGCCGGTGATGAATGCCGCCGAGCTGCAGCAGCTGGTCACCGACCATTACCTCGGCGAGTCGCAGCTGTTGACCAGTGGCTCCGAGGAGAACCTGCTCAAGCTGGGTGAGCTGCGCGAGGTATTGGATGCGACGCAGCTGGCGCGCTGGGAGCAGATCAAGCGCGACTTCATGCGCGACAAAGCGATGGGCGGCGACGATGCCGACACCGGTGCGCGCATGGTCGCGCAGTTGGCCGATATTGCCAGTGGCCTGCAGGGCCTGCGTGCTGATGAGCCCACGCCGGTTGCACCGCTCGCGCCGCAGGTCGAGGTGCCGTGGGAGCAGATCGTGGCCTTGTTGCAGTCGGTTGCCGAGCGTCCCGCAGCGGTGGTCGCAGCACCGCCTGCGGCAGTGGCGCCGGTTGCACCAGTGCAGGATCTGACCCCGTTGTTGCAGGTATTGGCGACAGCCCAGCAGCGCCAGGGCGAGATTGGTGATGCCCTGGCTGGCTTGGCCACGCAGCTGCAGGAGTGGCTGTCCAAGGACGGCGGTGCGGCCAGCAAGCCAGCACCGCGCGTGCGGCGCGCGCGCACGCCGGAAGAGAAGGCGTTGGACGAAGCGCTGATGCGGCATTTCTACGGCGGCAATGTGGTGGTGCCGGGGCAGCAGGGCAGTCGTGGCAATGAAGCGCCGGACGATGCCTGATGTGATGCCGCCAGTGTTGCCGCTGCCACCGCAGCCGCCGCTGCAAGCCGATGATGCGCTGGCTGTGGCCAGCTACGGCGCGGACCTGCTGGTCGCGATCGAGCAGCTGCTGGGTACGCCGCAGGCCGGAATGGCTGCGGCGCGGCTGGTCGCGGAGATGGACAATATCCGCCAGGCGATGTCGGCAGCCGATGGGCGCCAGATCCGCCGTTCGGTGGGATTGCTTGGCCGCTTGTTGGGGCGTGATGTCGAGGCGCAGGCGCGGGCCGAGCAGCTGGCGGCCCAGCTCGATGTCTGTCTGTTACGTGCCGACGACTGCGTACATGTTCTGCAGCAGGAGCTTGGCCAGCATCTGCAGCAGGTCGGGCGGGTGCAGATGGCAGTGGTTGCCATCGATGATTGGGCTGCTGCCGGTGAGGCGATACCGCCGCCTGCCGAGGTGGTGGCGCAGGCCACCCTGCAGCGACGCCTGCAACATCTGCGCGGGCTAGCCCGGCTGCGGCAGTCCGAGGCCGAACAGCTACGCCTGCTGCACGCCCAGGGCGTGGAGCTGGTCGAGCGTTACCTGCGCATACGCGACGTGTTGTTACCACTTTGGCGGCAGCAAAGCCTGGCTGCGCGCGCCGCCGACAAGCAGGCGCAACTGGAACAGGCTGCCCAGGTGCAGGCCCGGATTCTCGACGAGGTGACGGCGATGCAGGCTAGACTGCACTGAGAACCATCCTGCACATGATTGCTCGCGCGCCGTGTGGCGCCATTTGCTCAAGGAGAACTGCTGATGACCCAGGACACTTTGCCGCTGCCGGCCGGCCCTTCCGCCGATGTTGATGGCACCATGCTGGTCGCCTTGGGCCTGAGCGAAGCGGATCGCCCGCAGATAGCGCAGATCGTGCGCACGCTGGACGACATCAGCCCGGGCAACCTGCACGTATTCGGCCGCGACGCGGCGGGCAAGAGTGCGGCCTTCTCCAGCCAGTTGCTGGACCATGTGCGCAACCGCGACCTGGATGCCTCGGGCGAGAAGCTCGGTGAGGTGGTGCGTATTGCCCGCTCGCTGAAGCTGGACGGTTTGAGCGAGCGTTCCAAGGTGCCGGTGATCGGTGGCCTGATCGACCGCATGCGCGCCTCCAAGGGCGAGCTGGTGCAGAAATTCAGCGACACCAACCAGCAGATCGAACAGTTGCTGCGTGACGTTGGCGCACAGCAGGCGCAGATGGGCCAGCGTGTCGGTGAGTTTGATCGCATGCATGTCATCGTCCGCGACGAACGGCAGAGTCTTGGCCTGCACATCGCTGCCGGCAAACAGCGCCTGGCCGAACTCAACAACGAGTTGCACGCGCTGGTTGGCCTGGAAGATCCGCAGTCGCGCATTCGGCGTGGCGAGATCGATAACGCGATCCGCCTGCTCGACAAACGCGTGGGGGATTTGACGGTGATGCAGCATGCGGCCGACCAGTCGCTGCCGATGATCCGCCTGATCCAGGCCAATGCGATCCAGCTGATCGAGAAATTCAACGCCGTGCGCGACATCACCATCCCGTCGTGGAAGCGCCAGTTCGCCATCCAGCTGTCGCTGGGCGAGCAGAAGAATGCGGTGGATCTATCCAATGCCATCGACGATGCCACCAATGAACTCATGCGCCGCAACGCCGACCTGATGCGCCAGACCTCGGTGGAAACGGCCAAGGCCAACCAGCGTGCGGTGATTGATGTGGCCACCTTGCGTCATGTCCACGAGCAGTTGATCGCGACCGTGGAAGAAGTGCGTAGCATCCATCGCGAAGGCATGCAGCAGCGGCAGCAGGCGGAAGTCGAATTGGCGCGCCTGCGTGAGGACGTGCAGCAGCGGCTGGCACAGCCGACGCAGGGCAGCTGAATGTAGGAGCGGCGTCAGCCGCGAAACCACTGATGCGTCAGATACAGCTGACGCCAGCGCTGTTGCCCCCTCCCTTTGCCGAAGACAAGGCTTGTCTCCCTCCCTTTTGCGTAGCAAAGGGGAGGGTTGGGGAGGGGTAAGCTCCGAGGCCTTTCAAGCATTGCCAGCTTCGCGGCTGACGCCGCTCCCACAAAGGCCAAGAGCGCCTACAAAAGCTGCTTGCGCAGCCAATCCGTCAACGCAGCCACTCGCGGATCGTGCTGGTCACCCGCAGTGCACAGCGCCCAGCAGCCTTCCGTCTCAACAAAGCTCCACGGCGCGATCAGGCGGCCGTTGACCAGGTCATCAGCGACCAGGGGTTCAGGCGCAATCGCGATGCCCAATCCGGCGACCGCCGCTTCCAGCATGTAATACAGATGCTCCAGGCCGGTCCCATAGGTCAGTGCATCCGCATCGATGCCATTGCGTGCAGCCCAGGTCGGCCAGGCCTGGGGGCGCGAGCGCGTATGCAGCAGCGAGTGGTCGCGCACCGCTTCAACAGGCTGCCGGGCCAGCACATGGGCGCCATGCATCGACGGACTGAATACCGGACCGATCCGCTCCGGCGCCAACGTGTGCACCTGCCAGCCGTCGGGCCAGGGCGCCTGGCCGAGCATCAGCGCTGCATCCAACCCGTCCAGGCGCGGGGCGAAATCGCCGTCCTGTGCCGCCAGGTGCAGGGTCAGGCCGGGCAGGTCGCGCTGCAGGTCCTGCAGGCGCGGGATCATCCAGCGGGCCAGCAGGCTGCCAGGGCAGCCCAGCACGAAGGCGTCATTGCGCTGCGGTCGTCGCAGCGAGGAAATGCAGTCGCGCAGCTGCGAGAACGCGCCGGAAGTTGCTTCCAGCAAGCGATGGCCGGCGGCGCTGGGGCGGATGCCGCGGCCGTCACGTTCAAACAGGGTCAGTCCCAGTTCTTCCTCCAGCGCCCGCAGTTGCCGGCTCACCGCGCCATGGGTGACATGTAGCTCGGCGGCGGCCTGGCTGACACTGCGCAGCCGTGCCGCAGCCTCGAAGGCACGCAAGGCATTGAGTGAAGGCAGGGATTGACGGGTCTTCATGTGAGTTTTTCTAACATGTGGTGGCTGAATTATCCATTTTTATGTCATCGGCCCTGCGTTAGAGTGCTTGCCTGTTCCTTGTAGCCGTGACGTCATGACTGATCCGTCGATCTCCGATTTCCATGCCTTCCCTGATGCGCGTGGGCACTTTGGCCGCTTTGGTGGCAGCTTTGTCGCCGAAACCCTGGTCGGGCCCCTGCAGGAGCTGGCAGCGGCCTACGATCAGGCGCGGGTCGATCCGTCCTTCATTGCTGCCTACGACAAGGATCTGAAGCATTACGTTGGCCGTCCCAGCCCGATCTACCACGCCGAGCGCCTGAGCAAGGACGTAGGTGGCGCGCAGATCCTGCTGAAACGTGAGGACCTGAACCACACCGGCGCACACAAGGTGAACAACACCATTGGCCAGGCCTTGCTGGCCGCGCGCATGGGCAAGACCCGCATCATCGCCGAGACCGGTGCCGGCCAGCATGGCGTGGCCTCGGCCACGGTTGCGGCGCGACTGGGCCTGGAATGCGTGGTCTACATGGGCGCCACCGATATCGAGCGGCAGAAGATCAACGTCTACCGGATGAAGCTGCTTGGCGCCACGGTGGTACCGGTCAGCAGCGGCTCGGCCACGCTCAAGGACGCGCTCAATGAAGCGATGCGCGACTGGGTCACCAACGTGCGCGATACCTTCTACATCATCGGTACCGTCGCCGGCCCGGACCCGTACCCGCGCATGGTGCGTGACTTCAATGCCATCGTCGGCCGCGAGGCGCGTGCGCAGATGCTGGAAGACTACGGCCGTCTGCCCGATGCGATCACCGCATGTGTTGGTGGCGGTTCCAATGCCATCGGCCTGTTCCATGCCTTCCTCAATGATCGCGAGGTCAAGATCTACGGTGCCGAAGCTGCCGGCGATGGCATCCATACCGGCCGCCATGCTGCGTCCATTTCGGCCGGGCGCCCGGGCGTGCTGCACGGCAATCGCACCTATGTGTTGTGCGACGACGACGGCCAGATCACCGAAACCCATTCGATCTCCGCCGGCCTGGATTACCCGGGCGTCGGCCCCGAGCACTCCTTCTTGTCGGATACCGGTCGCGCCCAGTACGTGGGCATCACCGATGAGGAAGCGTTGGCTGCCTTCCATCGCCTGACCCGCATCGAAGGCATCCTGCCGGCGCTGGAATCCAGCCATGCGGTCGCCCATGCGATCAAGCTGGCGCGCGAGTTGCCCAAGGATGCGCTGGTGCTGTGCAATCTGTCCGGCCGTGGCGACAAGGATGTGCATACCATCGCCGCGCGCGAAGGTCTGGTGCTGTGATGGCTGGCTTCGCGAATCCCCGTTTGCTGCGCACGCCTCTGCTGCTGGGCCTGGTCGTGGCCTTGGCGGCATGTACGCCGTCAGTTCCCGCGCCAGAACCTGCTGTTCCTGCAGCTTCGCCTGCGGTTGCTGCCGCGCCCGCGGCAGCAGCGGCGTCCCCGGCAACCGCCCCGGTGGCGAGCCCTGCCACCAGCGCCTCCGCTGGCCTGGGGCAGTTGGGTGAGCTGCGCATCGGCGCGCCGTTCGGCAAGGCGCCGGGAGACAAGGCGTTCGTCTCGCACGGCATGCGCGAGGCGATGGAGGGCGACTGCGAGTACTACGACAAGGGTTCCTTGCCAGAGAACATTTCGATGATGGTGATCGCCGACCGCATCGTGCGTTTTGACGTGAACGAAACTTTTGAGCCTGGCCAACAGGTTGCCGAGCCTGCGTCTGGTGCCGAGGTGACGCCGTTCCACCTGTGGGTGGGCATGACGGTCGCCGAGGCCAAGCGGCGTCTGCCTGCGGGCGTGGTGACCAGTCCGCACGCCTATAACTCGCCCAATGGCGATTACCTGACCTGGACCGACAAGACCGCCAACCTGGCCCTGCGCCTGGAAACACTCGATGGCCTGGTTACTTCCATTTACTGGGGCCAGCCCGATGCGGTCGAACTGATTGAAGGATGTGCCTGAGATGGCTGTTACCCGAATTGACGAATGTTTCGCCCGCCTGCGCGCCTCCGGCCGCAAGGCGCTGATTCCCTTCATCACCGCTGGCGATCCCTCGCTGGAGGCGACCGTGCCGGTGATGCATGCGCTGGTCGAGGCCGGTGCGGACGTGATCGAGCTTGGCGTACCTTTCTCCGACCCGATGGCCGACGGCCCGACCATCCAGCGCAGCTCCGAGCGCGCCTTGGAGCGCGGGGCAGGGCGCCAATATGTGTTTGATGCCGTGGCGCGCTTCCGCCAGACCAACACGACCACCCCGGTGGTGTTGATGGGTTATCTGAATCCGGTCGAGATCCGCGGCTATGCCCGTTATGCCGAAGAGGCGGTGGCGGCAGGCGTGGACGGCATTCTGCTGGTCGATCTTCCGCCAGAAGAGGCTGATGAGCCACGCGCCGCGTTTGCCGCAGCCGGCCTGGCCTTGATCCTGCTGGCCTCGCCGACCAGCAGTGATGCCCGCCTGGACAGCCTGTGCCAGGCGGCGCAGGGCTATCTGTATTACGTCAGCTTTGCCGGCGTGACTGGCGCGTCCGAACGTCTGGACAGCAGCGCGGCTGGCGAACGCCTGCGACTGCTGCGTAGTCGTTCCAGTGCACCGGTGGTAGCCGGCTTCGGCATCAAGGACGCGGCCAGTGCGGCGGCAATGGCGGTGGATGCTGATGGTGTGGTGGTCGGCAGTGCGCTGGTCTCGGCAATAGCTGAGACGGAGGGCCCGGCGGCTGCGGCTGCTGGGTTCCTCAAGCCGCTGCGCGAAGCGCTGGATCGCTGAGCGGCGTCACCTGTAGTGGGGGGGGGGGGGGGGGGGGGGGGGGGGGGGGGGGGGGGGGGGGGGGGGGGGGGGGGGGGGGGGGGGGGGGGGGGGGGGGGGGGGGGGGGGGGGGGGGGG